>JAJFUH010000087.1 GCA_021372535.1 bacterium | reverse complement strand
TATTTTATCAAGGTGTTATGCGCGGGGTGAGTTTCCATGGTTAAGAGTGGCAACTATCATATTCTACTGCAAATAAAAGGTACTCAGTAGTTTAACCGGACAGTTCTGAATACGGTTATCAATTTAATCATAATCAATAAGTTAGTGCACGATTATTGTCATTCCCAAAAACGAAATGAATTGGGAATCCAGTATTAACATCGCTCTGTTATGAGCATTAGATGATAGATCCCGTTTTCACGGGAATGACATATTTATGTAAATAACATCTCATGAGCAAATACTATGAACTAAACCGGATAACCGGATTTTTATATGACCTCACGAACTGATCCGATAAAAGTATCGGTAGATTCTTTATTTAAAAGGTCGCTGATACCCGATTCCACGCTGTAGTCCTGATTTATCTTCCCGTCCAGAAGCCGGATGATTCTTTTTGCCTTGGAGGCAAGTTTTTCATCATGGGTAACAAAAATCAGCGTTTTCCCCTTCGAATGGAGCCTTCTGAAAAGGTCGATAATTTCCGTGCCCGATTTCGTATCCAGATTTCCCGTGGGTTCATCGGCGAGAATTATGTCCGGGTCATTCGCGAGCGCCCGCGCCACGGCAACACGCTGTCTCTGCCCGCCCGACAGCTCGGCAGGCCGGTGTGAAGCCCGGTCGGAAAGTCCGACTATATCCAGAAGATGGTTGACGGTATTCATCCGTTTTTTGGCCGGCATCCGTGCATAGAGCATTGGCAGCTCGATGTTTTCATAAGCTGAGGCAAACGGAAGGAGGTTGAAGCTCTGGAATACGAATCCGACTTTCTTGTTCCGTACACGAGCCAGCTTGGTGCGGCTGAATTCGTGAACAGGCGTATTGTCGAGGAGATATTCGCCCTGTGACGGTTTGTCAAGGCAGCCCAGGATATTCATCATCGTGCTTTTCCCCGAGCCGGACGGCCCAAGCACGGCTACAAATTCGCCTCGTTCTATCACGAGCGAAACAGGGCCGAGTGCATTGACCGTAACATGCCCCATATCATACTCTTTCGATATGTTATTGAGTGAAATCATTATAATCCTCCTTTTTCATTCATTTTTATTCATGACGGAGAGCATCAACCGGATCGACGAGCGATGCGCGCCGCGCCGGGAAAATTCCCGCTATAAGACCGACAATATTCAACACCGTAACACAGATAAGCGCAATCAGACTGCTGAAAACCGGCTCCGGCCTCCCGGTAACGGAAACAAAACTGTCAGGCAACGGTATCAATCCGAAAAGACGGATCAATCCGAGAGCCATCATCACACCGAGCACACCGCCGACCGAGACGGTAACTATCGCTTCGACAAGAAACTGAAAAACAATGAGCGCGGGATGAGCCCCGACTGCCATTTTAATGCCTATCTCACGGGTGCGCTCCTTGACGGTGACATACATGATATTCGCTACCCCCATACCGGCGATAAGAAGTGTCAGGCCGCCCATAATGCCAAGGAAAAGCTGGAGTCCGCGGAATATTTTCGTCTGCATGTCCTGTGTTTCAAAGGTGTCCCATGTATGAAACAACTCCTTGTCATCGGGACTGAAGCCGTGGCGGGCGGCAATGAGCTTCCGGAAATCGTCCTGAGCGGTTTTCGATGTTTGCGCCGAGGTGGGCCCCAGAAGTACGATATCGACATAGGAGCGATTGAAAAGCGTCCGGAACGTTGATGCGGGAATGAACGTTGCCCAGGCGTCACTTCCGCTGTACATCGAAGTCTGGAATTTTTTCAGCATCACACCGACCACGGTGAAGGGGCTGCCGTTCAACCATACTGTTTTCCCGACAGAATCGGCGTTTTTCCCAAAGAGCTGGTCGCGCACCTCGTTGCCGATGAATATCACCCGCCGTTTCCTGTCTTCGTCCAGTCTGTTGAGAAACCGTCCGCCTTCTTCGGGATTCAGGTTGCGCATGCCGCCGTAACAGGGATAGACACCCCTGACTTGTTTCGATGTGTTTTTATCGGCAACTTTCATCTGAACCGACCATCCGGAATATTCGGCGCTGATATTTTTGAGCGATGTGATTTTTTCCGCCTCATGGACGTCCTGCTCCGTTACACGGACCGGTTTTCCGGGACCAAAGCCGTTAAAGGACACCGATGTCTGATTGGGCCATTCAACCACGACGCCTTCGCCCATACCCATGAGCCCCTTAGACATCATGCGATAGAGTCCCTCGCCCACGGACAGCATGAGAGCGATATTGGCCATGCCCCACGCCACCGCCATGATAGTCAGAAACATGCGCAGTTTCTGATGGCGCAATTCATAGATATATGACAGGAAAAAATGCATATTCAATCCGTCGGATAATGGTTAACGGTTTTTTAAACTTCAATAATCCAGGAATACTTTATACATCATCAATTCATTGAACATGTATCATACCTCAGAATTCGAGCGCCCGTACCGGGTCCATGTCCGCCGCATTTTTCGCGGGAGACCAGCCCGCGGCAAAACCGATCAGGGCAAGTATCGCCGCCGTAATCAGCGATATGTTCATATTGATGACCGGTTTGCCGAGAACGGTCTGTATGGCCCCCAGCGCCGGAGCATTGAAAAGCGCCACTATGAGCACTGCACCCAGAATACCGAGACCTCCGCCGACCAGCATTATGATGAACGATTCCATCATGAACTGCATAAGAATCAGGCGAGGAGTAGCTCCGAGCGCCGACTTGATGCCGATCTCGCGCCGCCGCTCCCGTATGGACACATACATGATGTTGGCGACGCCGATGCCCCCGACAATGAGGGTAAGCAATCCACCGAGGAACAGAAATATCTCGAATCCCATGAAAAAATACTGGACAAACTGGGTCATTTCCGATGTATCCCACATCCAGATGGCATCCTTGTCATCTTTCGAAAAACCGAGCGTTTTCCCGAGCACGGCATATATATCGTCTTTGATTCCGGGAGTATCCATATCGTTCCGCGCTCTGAATATGATACGGTTCACATAGTTGGCGCCGAACACATCGCGGCATGTTGAGTATGGAATGAACACGATTTCGGTGTCCTGAGACATATAGGACGAATTCTGTATTTTTTTCTGCATAACCCCGACAACCGTAAACGGTATGCCGTTGACCATGATGGTCTTGCCGACCGGATCGGTTTTACTGTCGAAGAACTTTTCTTTGACATTCAGACCGAGGAAAATCACCCGTCGCCTGTTCTCCATATCGATCCGGTTGATGAATCTGCCGCCCTTTTGCGGGGGAAGATTACGGATTATGCCATACTCAGGATAGACACCGACGCACCGTTTACTCTGTCGTTCATGGTCTATAGCGAGATTTACCCACTGTTCGTTTTCCGGCGACATGTACCCGATTTTAGGGATATGCAGCCGCAGAAGATTGACCGTTTCCTCACGAAGCCGGATATACCGTCCCGACGGCATGCCGGAAAACGGCTGCGATGTTCTTCCCCCGCCGAGGATGACGATATTGTTACCCATGCCGCTCATGTTTTTCAGAGATGCCATCCGGAAAGATTCGCCGAATGTCAGGAGCAGAACAACCGACATCGTTCCCCATGTTATACCCGACATGGTCAGAAAACAGCGGAGCTTCTGTTTACGCATGTCGTCGATAAACTGAAAAACCATTTTTATACAATAATCAAACATTACGAATCCCCGTTCTGCTGCGGACTATTTTTCAGCGACCTTTTCACCCTCTGACAGACCCTCGGTAATCTCCACCGATAAACCATCGGAAAAACCAAGCTTGACCGGCCGTTTGACAAGGCTGTCCGCATCGGCGGCCTTGAGCGACACGAATGTCGAATCACCCTTGAATTCAACGAGACGCTCGGGAATATACAGGACACCCTTTTTCTCGGTAATGATCAAATCGGCGCTCGCTGAGTATCCGGCGCGCAACTTCACTCCTTTGCTGTCCAGAATCCGTATCTTTATATCGAATACAACCACATTGTCCTTCAATCTGCTCTTTGGACTGATGAAGATGAGCTCGCCGTCGAGGGCGCTCGATGCTACGGCGCCGATATGGATGATCGCTTTCATACCCGCCGAGATTTTACCCACATCGATTTCATCGACAGTGCCGACAAATATGAGATCGTCCATACTGGCGAGCCTCATGAGTTCCGTACCTGGCTGGTACGATGTAAGCGGCACCACGGGGTCGCCGACATTCACCAGACGTTCGAGAATCATACCGTCCGTAGGGGCGCGGATAACCGATTCGACAAGTATGTCGCCGATTTTCGAGCTGCCTTTTTCCAGAAGCTCGAGTCTTTCTTTAGCCTGCTTTTCCCGAACTTCGGATTCCTGCATGTTTCTCTGGGCATCTTCATAATCTTTTCCGGGAATATATTTGCTCTCATAGAGTTTCGAAGCTCTTTGCAGCTCGTTATCCATATATTTTCTGTTCAATTCCGCAAGCTCGAATTGACGGCGGGCTTCGGCACGTTCGAGAGGCGTCGGCTCGGGTTTGACCACCATGAGCGGCTCTCCCTTTTTTACCTCTTCGCCGACCTCGCGATGTACTTTCTCCACAATTCCCGAGACCTGTGACTTGATGACAATCTCGTGATCAGGATCAATTTTCCCGACCGCCAGAGCCTTTTCGGTCAAATCTCCGCGTACTGCGGCGACTTCTGTATATTGTACGTGTTTTTTTTTGGATTTTACGCGAAAATAGAAAAATACACCCGCTGCGGCCACCACGAGTACAAGAACACCGATAATTATCTTTTTCAAAAGAGCCTCCTGCTAAAAATTTTGTTCACTTTTATTCGTTTATACAATTTGACGAGACTTTCAATGAAAAAATTCCACCCACCGTAAAAATAGTTTGATATTTTTTTTGGCTGTTCAGCAAATCCTGATTATTCCTGAACGAAATGAACCACAGGGACACAAAGTATAAATGATTATTTATATGATCGTTAGTAATTATCAATCGTTTATATTCAACGTGGTGAATGAAAAAAAACAGATCCTTAAAAATCCACGTTCTTATACTTTTTTGAATAATTCGGGTTACTATGGCCTTTCTCCGTGTCTCCGTCTCTCGTGGTGCAATTGCTTATGAATAATCGGGGCTGACAACGATATTCATTTCTGATAACCGATTTTTCCGGAAAAGGTTACAGGGTAACCGGACAATTCCCCTGTTGTATCAGGATATACAGAAGAACCGTCTGAAAAATTCAGCGTATACATCCACCATCAGCCCGTAAAATGCGGGAAACGGTGAATCTTATGGGAATCAATGGTGTTTTCCGGTTCAAGGTTTTATATTATGGTATTCGGTTCAGAATATTCTCGGCAAAGCTGCCCGCTCGAATACTATTCTGATACAGGTTAATCAAAGATTTTCCGCACGATAAACCCGGAGTTGTACATGATACGAAACGGAATTCTGCCGGTATTATTTTCGCTTTTCCTGTTTCTCATGCCTCTGCTCGCAGGGGCCGAGCACGAATTCACCGAGGAACAGCGCAAGGCATGGAACCTCGAATACGATAAAAAGGGACTCCTGCACGCCGCGGGGATGGTCACCGACACTTCGGAACAGTTCATCCGTGTGCCCGCCGACATGGACAGCGCATGGATGGGCGATGTCGATATCGCTCAGACCCCGCCGACCATCGGATTCGCGCCGGTACGCGGTATGAAACCGCTCTATTTCCCCAACAACACGTACGGTTACTGGTCGGATTTCGGCGATGTGGTTCAGGCGCCGAACGGCCGTTTTTACTTCGTTGTCGGCGACCACAGGGGACGCGACGGCAACTGTTTTGCATTCGAATACGACCCGGTCACCCGCAACTACTTGCTCATCATCGATTTCGGCAGGCTCTGCGGATGGGATATCCGCGGCGTCGGTGACGGCAAGATGCACGGCGAAATGGGTGCGATGCCGGACGGCAGCCTCTGGATTCTCACGTACTGGGACCCGATGACATGGTCGACCGACGAGGATTACCGGAAATGGCCCGGAAGTCACCTTGTCCGGTACGACATGTTCACCGGCAAGGCCGAGGACATGGGCATTCCGATGCCCAAGGCTGGATGGCCGTACTACACGCTCGATCCTGAGCGCGGGAATCTCTGCGCGGTCGGATTCCGCGGCGAAATCCTCAACTACAGCGTGAAGGAGCGGAGGGTGACCTATGCGGGCTTCCCGCCGGAGGGCATAACCTGGTGGGTACGGTGCATGATGCTCGATCCCGACACCGGCATGTTCTGGAGCTGCACACCGGAACCGCCGCATAACTTCGTGAGCTTCGATCCCTCAACGAACGTCTTTACGAAATACGGGCAGACAGTACCCGAAGACCTCGGCCGCAACGCCGGTAAAACGAGCGTCATACGCGCCCACTCGGAGCGCCGGACCCGTGAGGGATTCCTCTGGGTGAACAGCACCAACGGCACGCTCTACAAGTTCTGGCCGGACGAAGTCCGCACCGAAGTCGTGACCGGTCTCTGGGCAGACTATACTTATGTTCCGAGAATTTCGCTGAGTGGGGACGACCGGTATATCTACTATGTGGCAAACACAAAACGCACGGAATACCATTACAAGCCCATCATTCAGTTCGACACAAAAACACACCGCCGCAAGGTGCTCGCGTTCATCGCCGATTACTATTTCGATACGTACGGGTATACTTTCGGGAGCATGCACGGCTCGGCGCTTTCCCATGACGGAAGCACATTTGTCATGGTGTTCAACGGCTCGTTCATGCCGCGCGACATCGGGTGGCAGGATACACCATCGCTCGTTGTCCTCCATATTCCCGAGAGCGAACGACACTAATTCAGAAAGAGGAAACAAAGAATGAACAACAGATTTTTCAGGGTACTAACGATTTTCTTTTTTACCATGCTTATCGCGGGGAACAGTTTTTCATGGGATTCTTCCGCTCCGCTGATCATCGATCACACCGCAACCGATCTCGCACAGATTCCCCGTGAGTACATCGATAAGGCAAAATCCGAGCTCCATATCGCGTACGGTCACACATCCCACGGCAGCCAGCTCGTAACCGGTATGACGGGGCTCGTCGGCTTCAAAGGTCAGCTTTATGCATTCAACGCCGGGGGGAAAACGGGCGCTCTCGATCTGCGCGACACCCCGTTCTCCGGCGCGGAGGACCTCGGCAATCCCGACAGAACCTCATGGGAAAAAGCAACCCGCAACTATTTGAAAGATCATACGGATATCAATGTCGTCATCTGGTCATGGTGCGGTCAGGTGAGCTGGGCAAGCGAGTCAGACATTACCACCTACCTCACACTCATGAGCGGCCTCGAAAAGGACTATCCCGGTGTCCGTTTCGTGTACATGACCGGACACCTCGACGGGTCAGGGCTTAACGGTGACCTCCACAAACGGAACGAACAGATACGCCGGTACTGCAGGGAGAACAATAAAATCCTCTATGATTTCAACGATATCGAATCATATGATCCCGACGGAACCTGGTTCGGGGATAAAATCCCGAACGACAACTGCGATTACGATACGGACGGTAACGGTTCTCAGGACGGCAACTGGGCGATCGAATGGCAGAATGCCCATCCGGGAGAATGGTATTCCTGCGATGCAGCACACACCCAACCCCTGAATGCAAACCGGAAGGCGTACGCCGCCTGGTGGCTCTGGGCGCGGCTTGCCGGGTGGCAGGATACTCCCGCCGGGGTCAGGGAGCGTTCCGATGCCGTACATGCGTTCTCGCTCGGCCAGAATTTCCCCAATCCGTTCAATGCATCGACGACCATTATCTACACGGTCAACGAACCGTTTGACGGTGAGCTTGTTCTCTACAACTGCGCCGGGCAGAAGGTCAAAGCGCTTGTGAGCGGCGCTCTCTCACGGGGTATGCACACTGTCATTTGGGATGGCTCGGACGATCACGGCAGACCGGTCACGAGCGGTGTTTACCTGTACCGGCTCATGGGACACGGCGCGGCAGAGGAAACGAAAGCCATGATGTATGTAAAATAAGCCTGCTTCAAGGAGCATTCTCATGAATTCACGTTATTCGTACATGTTTGCCTGTTTTTGTGTATGCGGCGTTCTCATCCTGCCGCGCATCATCACCGGAGAAAACTGGGAGAAGGTGACCGAGGAACAGCGGAAAAAATGGAACGAACAGTATGATAAAAAAGGACTGTACAAGCAGGCCGGAATGGCGGAGGATACGAGTAAAAGCTTCATTCGCCCGCCGAAAGACATGAAACCCGAGTGGCTTGCCGGTGTCGATATCGCGCAGGCACCGCCGACAATCGAATTCGCTCCCGTGCGCGGTATCGATCCCATGTATTTCCCCGAGGACAACAAGAGCCTCTGGTCGAACTGGGCTGGCGTCACCCGCGCTCCGAACGGACGGTTCTATTTCTGCGAAGGCGACCACCGCGGCGCCGATTCGCACGTCTACATGTGGGAATACGATCCGGTTGCGCACGATTACAGGCGGGTGCTCGATTTCGCCGCACTCTGCGGATGGGACAAACGCGGCGTCGGCGACAGCAAAATCCACGGCGACATGGGAGTCATGCCGGACGGCGCCCTGTGGATTCTCACCTACTGGGACCCCGACCCGAAACCGACCGAGGAACAGTACGCGCTCTGGCCGGGAAGTCATCTTGTCCGGTACGACACATACACAGGCCGCGCGCAGGACATGGGCATCCCCATGCCGAAATCCGGCTGGCCCTACTACCGTCTCGATCCCGAGCGCGGTAACTTTTTCGCTGTCGGTTTCCGCGGCGAGATTCTCAATTACAATGTCATCGAAAAGCGCATAACATATGCGGGCTACCCGCCGTCGGGCATCCACTGGGGACTTCGCTGTACCATGCTCGATCCCGAAACGGGATTATTCTGGTGCGCTTCGGAGGACTCGCCGTACAACTTCATCAGCTTCAATCCGTCGACAAACGAGTTTGTGAAGTACAAGGAGACGACACCGAAAGACCTCGGCCGTAACGCGGGCAAAAACAGCGTCATGCGCGCTCATTCGCACAAACGGTCGAAGGACGGCTCTTTCTGGGTGAACAGCCAGAACGGTACGCTCTACAAGTTCTGGCCCGACACCCGTCAGACCGAGGTTGTCACTCATCTCTGGATCGATCAGACCTACGCGCCGCGGATCGTCATGAGCGAGGACGAAAAATTCATCTATTATGTGCCGAATCTCGTCCAGACCTATTCCTATTACCAGCCCGTCGTACAGTTCAATACGGAAACGCGCCGTAGAAAGGTCATCGCTTTCACCGCGGATTACTACTTCGAGAAGTACGGCTTTTACAACGGCGGAGCGCACGGCCTTGCGATCTCAGAGGACGGGAGTACTCTCGTGATCAATTTCAACGGCGCTTTCAAGCCACGGATCGAGCCGTTTTACGGCAATCCCGCGCTCATGGTGGTACGTATCCCCGAAAGCGAACGCCGGTAGGACACAGTGGAGTAATTTCAAAGCTGGTTATTGATTATTCCGCATATATACATGGTGATATAAATAGTTGCGCATGTTATAAGCGATAAGATGCTGAAACGAATTCAGGATGACGGTCATGCCGAACTTGTTTCGGCATCTGTTTTAGAAAAAACGCAGAAAAATAATTCGTTGTATATAAAAATGGAACTCACCACGCCGTTGCGGCTCCTCCTCTCTTTGAAAAAAAGAGAAGGACGGGAGGTGAGTTCCATGTCAATAGCTCGCGCAAATCCATACAAATCCGCGATCTGTCGAATGGTAAGAACAGTGCTGATTTAACGCTATGTTATACCGTTCTTCTTCAGTTCTTCCAATGTCGCTGTCAGTATCTTTTCATGACCCTTGGCGAGCGGCGCGGGCTGACGGTATTCCCACCAGCTTTCCGCTTCGTAGCCACCCTCATCGAGCTGCGCCGATGTCGGCAGGTAGAGCTGAGCGCCATCCGTGTATCCCATCGCAAAGGTAACGCCGGAACCGTAGAAATCCTGTATGAGGTTTCCCAGTCCCCCGACAAGCTCGCCCTCGATACCAACGAAACGGACACCTGCGCCGAGATGAATGCCATGGGCGGCGATAGATACCGATGTGGGCAGCGTGTAACCACGGTCGAGCAGGGAGAGCTTCTCTTTCGCCCACATCTGCATTACCTCGGGCATGCTTTCGGAATGAGCCTGGGGTTTTCCGATTATCTCCTGCAGCTGCTCGCGGGTGTAAGGTTTTCCGAGCGGCCACTCCATATCGATCAGCGAAGTGCATAATCCGGGCTCGACCTGTGTGAGTCCCTTATCAAGCACTGAAACAACCTCATCGGCCGCCATCTTTCCCACTGCCGCAACATCGTCCCATGTCCCCGCGCGCCACTGATCCTCGCCTTTTCCGATTACGCTCGCTTTCGCATCTCCGCCGGCGCCCTGAAGGAACAGGCTCACCGCCGAACCGAGATGCCGGTCAAGCTCAGCCATTGCCGCTCCGGGATAATCGGCGGAAATCCAGTACGACCGCTCGACACCTTTTATGGTCGACGGGTGGCATGAAACGGAGAACATGAGGCATACCGGCTTCCCCGCGCTGTCTTTGAACAGGCAGACCGGCAGGTTTTTATCGACAATACCTTCCGGGTACGGCGCAAACTCGATGGAACCGTCGGGAAGCTTCCTCCGGCGGCTCATGGGCACCGCGGACTGCGTCGCTCCCGCCCACATGGTCACTTCGCGGGCTGAATCGTGAGCCTCACATGCGGCACGCACAACGGCATCTTCCACAAACTGGAGATAGGCCGGGTCGGCCGGAGTATAAAACCATGTGCCGATCTTTGGCCCGGTATGGGTATGGGACGTATTGAGCAGAATCCCGCGCGGAGAAATATCGATTTTCCTGCCGATAGCACCCTTCAAACGGTCGGCTTCGTCCCTGCTGAAAAAGAGCAGGTCAAACCCGAAAATAAAAACCTGCCTGTCGCCCTGGGAAACATAGAGAGCATTGGTATAAAGATCGTCGTGTATTCCCTTGCACCCCGCGGGGTCGAAATCACGGGCGCCGAAACCGGTCATCGCCGTTCCGAGCGGCGGTGTGATTTTAACCCGCGCGAATCCGGCCTTCAGAGGCGCTGTCTTCACCGCTCCCGAACAACCGGCCGGGGCAAGAGAGACGGCAGCCAGACCGGCTGTGCCGATGGTTACCTTTTTCAGGAGCTCGCGCCGTCCCATGCCGGTGCATTTAACCTCGGTATGTTTATGCATACGATTCCTCCTCGTATTCATGTATTATGTGAAACAGTCGGATAATTTACTGACATACTCGTGCAAATAATAAGAGTATAGAAATGTCAATAGTCAAGGTTAAAACTGAGACATGGTTCTGCCCCTGAAATCCGGACCATGAAATCATGAAATACCATTTTTGTTTGATAATAGGCTGATCGATCTTCCAGGTCATATTCATGATCTTATCCCCGGTTTGATCGGGGACCCGCCCTTCTTCCATGAACGGGAGAAGGGAGAGAAAATATCGAATCTCAGGATTCCTGTGTTTCCCCCCTCTCCCGTTTACGGGAGAGGGGACAAGGAATGATGGATAAACAGAGGTTTCCGGAAGCATGACCGGAATCGGGCGAGAAAGAATCCGTTAACGGAAACAGTCTATAATTGCGGAGGGAATATCGAAAAGATCGAGAATTCTGTCGGCGGCGCCGAGTTTTACCGCTTCTTTCGGCATGCCGTAAACGACAGAGCTCGCTTCATCCTGTGCAATGGTTTTCGCGCCGGTGTTTTTCATTTCGAGAAGCCCCTCGGCGCCGTCCTTTCCCATACCGGTGAGCAAAACACCGGCGGCGTTGGAACCGGCATACCGGGACACCGACTTGAACAGCACATCCACCGCAGGCCGCTGATGATGAACCATGGGCCCGGTTACAACCTTGACAAAATACCGCGCCCCGCTTCGTGCCAGCATCATATGGAAATTGCCGGGAGCGATAAGGGCAAGACCGGGACGGACGACATCCCCGTCCGCGGCTTCCTTGACCTCGAACTGACAGAGACCATTGAGGCGGGCGGCAAAAGCGGTGGTGAAATTCGGGGGCATATGCTGAACGATAACCGTTCCCGGGATCGAGCTCGGAAGCCGGATAAGCACCTCTTTTATCGCTTCGGTCCCGCCTGTGGATGCCCCGATGGCGAGAACCTTGTTCGTCGTTTCGGCAAGGGCGCGGGAAGCCAGGGACGCAGGTGTCGTCATGGCTGAGGCGGCGCTTTTCTTGTTCATGTGACGTTTCATATCGACACGGTAAGCCGCCCGTATCTTATCGGCGAGCTGCTCGGTCAGGTCTCCGACCGAATATGCTTCACCGGGTTTGGCAACAACTTCGACAGCGCCTTTGTCTATCGCCTCGAGAGCCAGCTTGCCGCCGTTACGGGTGAGTGAGCTCACGATAATCACCGGTTTCGGATAATGTTTCATGAGCTTGCCGAGAAAGGTTATTCCATCCATCCTCGGCATTTCGATATCCAGCGTTATAACATCAGGATCGAGATTAACGATCTTGTCCCGGGCCACATAGGGATCGGGAGCAGTCCCCACTACCTCGATATCCTTGTGTTTTGAGAGTTCTTTGGTAAATATGCTCCTGACAATGGCTGAATCGTCTACAACAAGTACACGTATCATGTGTTACCCTCATCGGGATACCAGTCTTCGGCACGGATTTTTTCAACTTTAATCACTGCCAGATGGTTTGATTCTGAGTTATAGATCACCTTTCTCCCTTTTTCGCCGCCAACATCGGATGAGGTGATATGAACATCCTTTTTTGCAAGGATTTTCATTGCGATTTCCACATTCTCCCTGCCGACTGACCTTCCGGGAAGGTCGCTTCCGCCGATGACCTGTGCTTCCAGGTTTTCGATCAGCGTCCCATCCTCCAGAAACAGGCGGATGAGACCCAGAACCGCTACGGTGCCGTATATCGGCATGGGTGAGGTATCTTCAGGCATTCGCGGTAATATATAATGACAACAGGCCGATTTTTTTACCTCCCGGTCATAGAGAATCACAGCGACACACGATCCGAGAACCATGTATATAACCATGGGTTCCCGGGGAAAAATCATATAACCGGGTGAAAGAAAATATTCTGTTTTCAGTATTTCATTCATCACACACTGTTTGTTACCGTTTCGATGATCGCCTTAAGAAAGTAACCATTGAAAGAAAGAATCAATGAAACAGAACCGTCACTGTTTTTCCGTCCGTCAATGATCTCCGTGTTTCCCTGCCCGGACGGTTCATCGGTTATGGTATCCGTTCCGAAAATATCCTGTTTTCGTGCACTCGGCAACGTTATTTCCAGGTTTTCCTGGCTTTCGAAACTGAGCATGAAGTTACCCGCAATGATGTTGGCGGTTTCCTTGAGGCATTTCTCGGCAATCTCATCGTTGACTTCGGTTTCATTGACACCGAGAAGATCGACAGCCATCGATCCGGCAAGCTCCCTGTCGAAAGCAAAGGTCAGCAAGTACCCGGGATTCCCTCTGATACCGATGTATATGGGTAAAAAGTGATTCTCAGAACTGTATGAGTTTATCGTATCCACTTCCGCGTCCGGCAGAAGAAAATACATTTTTTCCATTACATCAGAAATCACTGTCTTCAGGTTCTTCAACTTGGCTTCCATAAGAATAATCAACTCCTAACGCGTCCTTGATTACGAGACGGATGTCTTCGGGTTTAAATGGTTTTGTAATATATCCTGCGGCGCCAAGTTCGAGGATACTCGCGATACGCTCGGTCCTGCCCTCAGTGCTTACGACAATGACGGGGACATGAGCGAACCGCTGGTCAGCCTTCATGGCTTTCAGCAGTTCGGTGCCGCTCATCACCGGCATGTTTATATCGGTGAGCACAACATCGACCTCATTATCCACAAGCACCATGAGCGCCTCATCACCGTTGGCGGCATCATATATTGTATCGATTTCGAATCCTGAGAGCCCCAGTACACGTTTTACGATTTTACGCATAACATCGGAGTCATCCACAACCAGAACCTTCAGTGCCATTTCAGGAATCCTCCAGAATACATATTCCATAGTCTGATTCAACTTCATTTATTATTTCGAGCGACTCTCCCATCACTCTGTCCAACATATCGGTGTGGAGATTATTACGGCGGCAGACCTCGTCAAAGCCATGATACGCGAGACCGTCAACCGATGTCCCGTAACCCATCATCATGGTCAGGGTGACCGATATTTTCACAATATCATCGAGCACGGTATCATCGTCTTCAAGGGGTCTGTGATGTTTTCTCACCGCATTGATTACCGCCGGTGGAAATCCCCATGTTTCAAGGATCATGGCGCCGAGCTCCGCATGATCGATGCCCACGACTTCTTTTTCAGCATCGATAAATGTTAAACCCTGATGTTCGACCTTTTCATGGATCATGTTCCATGAATCGGTAATAAACTCGCTGAGAACCAGTTTGCCAAGGTCATGGAGAAGCGCCGCCAGAAATACTGACTCGCTGTTGTCGACCGGAATGATCTTTGACAGCTCTTTCGCGGTGACCGAGGATGCCAGGGCAAATCTCCAGAGCTCGCCTTTTCTCATTTCGTAACCGGGGGACTTTTTCTCAAAAAACTGCCGCGTTCCCGAAAGAACAAGGATTTCCCTGAACCGCGCAAGCCCGATATATATCAACGCTTCCTGAAGGCTGGTGATCGAACGGTTAAGGCCAAAATAGCTCGAGTTGCACAACCGCAAAATATTCGTTGCAATCCCCGGATCGAACTTGATCACTTCGACAATCTGTTCCGGTTTAACCTTCGGACTGTCCAGCATGGAAAGCGCTCTGGCGACAACAGAAGGGAACGGAGGCAAATAATCTATTTTCCCTATAATGTGCTGTAAATCTTTCATAATTGAATTTCCTCTCCCCAGCCCAGCTTGATTTTAACCTGACCGGTATTAAGATCGATCCGGACTGTCCTGGAAACAGAACCCTCGACATGTTCTTTATCTATCATAACACCGTTCTTCCAGAAAAGCTTTCTGAGTGTTGCCAGATTTCTTTTCCCGATGTTGAAAAACCCTGACTCGTCCAGAATCTGCGATCCGCCCGCGACGGTTATCTGTAAACGGTGTTTCAGCGCACCGTATTTGTATGCCTCCTTAAAGAGTATGGGAACTCCCGTATCAATATACTTATAAGGATTGAAACCCTGTTTCCTTTTCTCGTCATTAGCTTCCGGAAGCATGGCATGCAGGAGCCCTCCAACCTTCACAACCGGATCGTAGACAATAATCCCGAGGCACGAACCGAGCGAATATGTCACCAGAGTCGACAATGGATCATCCGATATCTTCATGTCAGCAACACCGATGGTCAATACCTTCCCCCGCTCACCAATCATATTTATAATTTCCTGTAAATAGTAGGCTTGATGTATTTGAATGAATGATCGACACCATTCAGGCTCTCCGAATGTCCGATGATGAGGTATCCTCCCGGATGGAGGGCATCATAATACTTCCTGACTATGCTGCTCCGTGTTTCATTATCGAAATATATCATGACATTTCTGCAAAAAATAACGTCAAATTTCTTGCTGAACTGGAACGGCTCTATAAGATTGAGTCTCTGAAAAGTAACCATGCTCGTAATTGCTTTTTTCACTTTTATCATTCCCGCGAATTCCCCTTTTCCCTTCAGAAAATACTTTTTCTTCAGGGCGGCCTGAAGGTTTTCAATTGCCTTCATGGGATACAGGCCGCTTGTTGCCCTGTCGAGAACTTTTGTTGAAAGGTCAGTGGCAAGAATGTAGGGCATCGGGGATTTTTCTTTCAGAATATTTTCCCGCAGCGTTATGGCTATCGAATACGGCTCCTCACCGCTCGAACACCCTGCGCTCCATATCCGGAGATTCCCATCGTGCCCTTTATCGGAAAAGGTCTCGTTGAAAAACGTGAAATGTTCCGATTCGCGGAAGAAATGGGTAACATTTGTGGAGATTGCATCGAGCAGGGAAATAAGTTCGTCCCCTGTTTTGTCATTACTTAAAATTGACATGTATTCCGAAAAACCGGCTATTTCACGTTTTCTCAGTATCTTGCTGAGCCGCGCATGGACAAGCTCTTTTTTATTATCACCGAGGCTTATCCCCGCACACCGGTAAACAATGTCAGCCAGTTTTTTATACTCGCTGTCACGGAGTTCGAAGCTATGCCCTTTCTGAACGCCAGAATTCATTATTTCATTCTCCAAAAAAATTCGCTGTTTCAGGTATTTTTCGGATAAGGAACAGCAATCCCCTCCGACACTGAAAAGTTCACATACTTTTCAGAATTCTTCCCTGCAATCTGTTTGGCTGCCATAAATCGGACAGATGAATGTCCTGTACCCATCGGTTTTTCAGCGCACAATTATTGCAGGTACGTGCATTGTTATGACAGGGTGATGATCGATATGGCCGTCCCTCATAAAACCGGGGCTTCTTATATTTTTTCCGTTAAGAGGCTCAGTTCTTCGGCGGTGAGAACCTTGTTGATATCGAGCAGCGTCCGAACCGTCCCCTTGCCCTTTGCCATGCCGAGGATATAATCGGTATCAAGCGCCACACCGAAACGCGGCGTAGGTTCGAGCTCATCGATAGTAACATTGAGGACCTCGGATACCGCATCGACAATAATCCCCATATGGGCGTTCACACCGCTTTCGCCGATTTCCACGACGATGATACAGGTTTTTTCATCATATACCTTTTCGTCAAGTCCGAACTTCAGCCTGAGATCGATTACAGGGATGACTTTCCCGCGAAGGTTAATCACACCTTTTACATACTTCGGTGTCCGTGGAAGAGTCGTTACTGCCATCATGCCGATTATTTCTTTCACTTTCAGGATTTCCAGCCCGTATTCCTCATCGGCAAGCTTGAAAGTCAGATACTTTCCCTGGATATTCTCCAGATTGGTGAGAGTCTCTGTTGAGCTCTTTCTGACATCGTCCATGGTAATCACTCCTTTTTTCTGAAAGATAAAATTATTTATTTATATTTGAAACATCCGTTATTATTGAAACATATATATTCTGATGAACGTTATCTTCCGGCAAACAGATTATTCTTATGGGCGATTATCCTATACCTACCGCTATTTCATCGGAGTTGATGATGCTCCGGACATCCAGGATAAGCCCGATTTTCCCGTCGCCGAGGATTGCGCCGCCGGCAACTCCCTTGAGGTCCTTGAACTGCTCGCCGAGCGTTTTGATGACAACTTCCTGTTTGCCCAGAAGCGAGTCCACCTGGAGGGCAACCACCCGTTCGCTGTCCTCGACCACAACGAGAACCGATTCGGAAGTATCCTTCTGGCCATTTTCGATACCCAGAACTTCCGAAAGTTTTATGAGGGGGAGCAGTTTTCCGCGTATCATGGCCGTCTTACCACGCCCTACGACCGTATTGATTTCCTGTTCTTCCGGTCTTACGAGCTGACGGACCGAGAGAGTCGGAATGATATAGCGTTCCTCGCCTATCTGAACGAGCATGCCGTCAATGATAGCTGTCGTGAGGGGAAGTTTGATGATGAATGTTGTTCCTTCGCCCTTTTTCGAATGAATTTCGACCGTGCCGCGGAGTTTTTCAATGGCTTTCCTGACCACATCCATACCGACACCGCGTCCGGAAACATCGGTTACCTGCTGCGCGGTGGAAAAACCCGGCATAAAAATGAGATGATCGATTTCCTTGTCATCCGGCCGTTCTTCGGGCTTGATGATTCCTTTTTCACGGGCTTTCTGGAGAATTCTTTCACGGTCGAGGCCGTCACCGTCATCGGATATGGAAATTGCCACCTTCCCTCCGGTATGCTCGGCTTTGAGAATAATGGTGCCTTCGGGCGGTTTCCCATTTGCCGTACGCTCTTCCGGTTTCTTGATCCCATGGTCGCATGAATTCCGCACCATATGCACGAGGGGATCATAGAGCTCCTCGACCATGTTGCGGTCTATTTCAGCAGACTGGCCGTCCAGCACCAGATTGATATGTTTCCCGGATTTTTTGGCGAGGTCCCGTACAATACGGTTCATTTTCTGGAATGTCGCTCCGATCGGAACAAGACGCATCGACATGGAAATACTCTGGAGCGTCATGGTCACCCTCTGGAGCTGCGCGAGATCGCGGACAAGACGCTGATCGGTGATTCTCAAAATATTGGGATTGTGTGTCACCATGGTTTCGGAAATGACAAGTTCACCAACCGTATCGAGGAGCTGATCCATCTTCGTGGTATCGACCTTGATATGTTTTTCAGCGGTCTGCTTGTTCGGTTCCACCTGTTTCCTGATAGCGTCCCGAACATCACGGACAGTAACGGCGTTTTCCTCAACGAGAAGTTCGCCGATTTTTTTCTGTGTCCCCGATTCCGCCTGTTTTTCCAGGGTTTTCTGGAGAACATCCATACCGACCTTGCCCTCCTTGACAAGGATTTCGCCGATTGGCTGCACAGGGGCATTTTCAAATTCTCCGTCATCGGATGTGTCTGCCTGGTCGCCCGCATCAATTCCCGAAGAAATGAACATCGACAGCCTCTGTATGAACGGCTCGATATTGACACCGTAAACGATAGGTTCGTTGGCTGCCATGCATTTATCCAGAGCGGTTATCATGGACTTGAGTATGTCGACGCCATCGAAAATCAGATCCGAAAGACTCGGGCTCAGCTTTATTCTGTTGTCACGGGCTTCGTCGAGCAGGTTTTCGAGCTGGTGTGCAAGCCGGTTTACTTTCTGGAGATTCAGGAATCCGGCAACACCTTTTATCGTGTGAAACGGTCTGAAAATCGAATTGATGATTTCTTTGTCGTTCGGACTCTTTTCCCATTCAACCATATTGAGCTCAATGGAATCGAGATGTTCATTGGCTTCAACAATAAAATCCCTTAAAAGATCGGGCTCTTCTATTGTCTGTTCGTCCATCCCGCCGGAGGGCTCGCTTTCCGGCTCCATAGGAATTTTTACCTGTTTAGCGACAGCTTCTTCAGCGATTTCCGCCCCGGTTTCTTCAGCATCGGTTTCTTCAGTATCTTTTTCTTCAGCCCGAGTTTTTTCAGACTCGACCGCTTCAGCCTCGAAGCCCTCGTCCTTGAGCCGGTTCTGAATCTCTGTCACTGCACCAATAATCGTTTCGAGTTGTGGCGCCTGTCCATCGATATCATTCATGATCAGTGATTCAAGGTATCCGGTCAGTTTTATTTTTACCTTTTCGACTTTTGGATTGTCGATTTTTTCCAAAATAGAAAGCATCTTTCCACATGCCTGCAGATTATGAGGGTCGAGGAGAAGAGCTTCCTGGGCCAAAGCATCAATGAGTTCCGATATGTTCATCTGAGAAAGTCCCCTCTTTAACGTTCACCTAAAAAATCAGAGTAGTTTATGGTTTATTATGTTTTTGTTATGGTTTATGGATAATCACTCTATCCTGGCGGTTATCAGGTTATGTTTACAACATGAACCGGTACTATTTAACATGGTCAGCCGACAGCTCGTTTTTTATCTCCTCGATGACATTCATAAAACGCTCGACATCAAGAGGTTTGCTGAAAAAAGCATAAGGATTATAGGCTTCCGCAGTTTTAATATTATGCGCTGTGAGATAACCGCTCAGCACGATTACATAGGTATCTTTATTTCTGTCCCTGATTTCCTTGAGTAATTGTATACCGTTCATTTTCGGCATCATGATATCGGTGACTACAACGTTATAAAAGTTTTTATCGAACTGCTCAAGTCCATCGCACCCGTTCGAAGCAATCTTCAGCACATGGTCATGCTCCAGAAGATTCATAAGGGCTGTCACACTTGAAATGTCATCATCAACAAGCAGGATTTTCACGAAACGCTCCTGTTAAATAAAAGCACACGGTAAAAGTGCATACTACATGATCAGTCTTTTTTTATTGTATAACACATACAGGTTATTCGTTGCAATCGCTGTATAAAGCAATAACCGGGCCATTTTTAAAAAATTCAAAATATAATTTTGCCATTAATGGCGTATTTATCACCGAGACAAAGAGATACGGAGTTTATGTGATTGAGGGTATTGATGTATTCTGAACAGGCAAAACAGAGCGTTTTGTATCTTGTCCTAATTGGCGGCGGCGTTTTGTCCATTACGGAACTGTATGAGCGTGACTTTTCGCCTTAAGAAACGCGTAAAGACACATCTGACAGGAAGTGACACGGATTATCTATGAAAATATTTAACCACAAAGACACTCAGACATAAATAGATATAAAAAATTGTATATACTATCCTTTGTAATTAATAATCTTTCATAAGGAATAATGAATTACCCCGCAGTAAACTACGAGGTATCAGATCAGGCCCCCTAACCCTTAATCCCTTTCCCCCTGAAAGGGGGCAAGGGAAATCGATACGATTACGATAGTTACCTGCCCCCGATACGGGGGAAGGTGTCACGAAGTGACGGAAGGGGGCTTTTTACCCCGTAGCAAGCTGCGAGGAATTCTCTTGATTAAAAAACAAATCCGTGTAACTCAGCGTTCTATCAAATTTTATGAATAGACCGGATTAAGTAATCTGGATTGTTTTCCGCCAGGGGAAGTTATTTTTCCAGACGGCGTGCGATGGTTCTTGGAGAAATATTAAGCAGTTTTGCCGCAAGTGTTTTGTTGCCATCGGCCATGCGCAGTGCTTCTTTAACGAGATTGGTAATCAACTCGTCCAGATCGATTCCTTCACTGGGGAGCTTATAATAATTCATATCCGCCGTATTGCTGTGCGCCGGGCTGCCGATATCTTTCAGGTTTTCCGGTTGAGCAGCGGAAGAAAAATCCGAAACGCGTTGAAGAGCAGCAGGCTCACCCTGTTCAAGGAAGGCGAAATGTCCCACATCGATATAGGGATCGTCATGGATGATTACGATACGCTCGATGGCATTTTCCAGCTGCCGTACATTCCCGGGCCAGGAAAACCGCTCCAGAAACCGTTCCGCCTCAGGAGTCAGCCCCAGTATTTTATTCTGTTTACCATGGCGGGCGCAGACCTTAGCAAAAAAATCATATGTCAGCGGCACGATTTCCTCTGTCCGTTCCCGTAAGGGGGGAATTCTCAGATACCCGACATTGAGACGGTGGTAAAGGTCACGCCGGAAAGCGTTTTTTTCAACTTCGGTGCCGAGGGATTTGTTCGTCGAAGCGATTATCCGGGCTTTCAGCGTCATGCGCTTGACACCTCCGACTCTGTAATACTCGCGTTCTTCCAGAACCCGCAGCAGTTTGACCTGTGTCGACAGGGGCATTTCGCCGATCTCGTCGAGAAGCAGTGTGCCATCACCGGCAATCTCGAATTGTCCCTTTTTCGAGCTCACGTTTGCGCCGGTGAATGCTCCGGCCTCATGACCGAACAGCTCGCTCTCGAAGAGCTCTGTCGGAATCGCGGCACAGTTGAGTGCTATGAACGGCTTCATCACCATTTCGCTGCCATGATGGATGAACCGGGCAAGAAGCTCTTTCCCCGTGCCTGTTTCGCCTTCAATGATTATGGGAACCAAGGGTGACTTGTGAAATTTTTCAGCGAGCTTGTACAGGTCGTCCAGTTTTTTCGAATGTATGGAAATATTCAAACCGATATTGTCACGAAAGGCCCGGCGGATTTTTTCAAGCTGGTTTTCGGTTTCGATGACACGCTCCCTGACGGTTTCCTCGAACCGTGATGTCAGCTCCTCGTTGGTCATCTTCAATGATAAGTGCTCCGAAACACGATCTATGATAACCTCGAGCTCTTCGAGATTGACCGGCTTCTGCAGGTAGTCATACGCCCCGGACCTCAGGGCGGTTATCGCGCTGTCGACATTGCCATGACCGGTGACGATAACCACATCGACCATGCTCTTCATCTCGTTTTTAATATGATTCAGAAATTCAAAACCATCCATCTTCGGCATCATGATGTCGGTAAAGACAAGGTGATACTGTTTCCGGTTGAACAGCGCAAGCCCTTCCTGGCCGTTTTCGGCGCAGGTAACATCATGTCCGAGCTCGGTTAAAAACAAACTCAGGCTCTTCCGGATTGCGTCATTATCGTCAATAAGGAGGATATTCACAGGCCTCACCCTTTATTCTGTCTGAACGGAAGTTTCATGATGAACGTTGCACCGCCCATCTCGTTATCCCTGATATCGAGTATACCGTTATGATCATGAACGATACCGCTGCTTATCGAGAGTCCCAGACCGGTGCCCTGCCCCACTTCTTTTGTGGTGAAAAACGGATCGAATATCTTTTCGTGGAGTACGGACGGAACACCGGGGCCGTTATCGCTTATTTCGAACACAACCATGGAATCTTCCACCGTTGTGGTAACGATGATTTTTTTCTGATCGTTCTCGATCTCATCCACAGCCTGACGGGCGTTCGTTACGAGGTTGAGAATAACCTGAAGAATCTGCTGTGTGTTCATCTCATTGTCGGGTATGTCGCCGAGATTGAGTTCAAAATCGATACCATGAGCCTTCATCTGTTCACCGAGCATCACATGAACCCGTTCGACCTGGACATTGAGGTTTGCCATTTCACGGGCCGTCGGAAGCCCGTCACGGGCAAACGCGCGCATATTGATGATGATGTCGTTCATTCGCCTGATCTGTTCGACAATCAGGTTAAGGCTGTTTGTCACCTTTGTATCATCGAGCAGCCAGCCGCGTGAAAGACCGTAGAGAATAGTCTGGGTGGATACGTTTATCGCGTTGAGCGGCTGCGTGATTTCATGAATAATACCCGTAGTCATCGTCCCCACCGCGGCGAGACGATCCGCTCTTATCACGAGAAGCCGTGATTGTTCGGCCTCACGTTCTTTCTGTTTCCTGAAATCGATTTCCTGCTGACGGGTCCAGGCGTTGGCGATGATATCGACCGCTGCCCTGAGCATCGAAATATCGTTGTCTTCCCAGCTCTGTGGAAACCGTATGGTATCGAACCCGAGAATCCCCACAGTGCTTGTTCCGGCGCGAATGGGGAACAAAAGATTCGACTCTATCATGTGCTGTTCCATAAAACGGCGGTCCGGCTGCCGTATCGACTCCATGGTTTCGTAAACGATAACCTCTTTACCCCTGATTTTTTTGTAAATCTCCGGTATTTCGCCGTACGGGACAAGATAGTCCCATTGGCTGTCCAGAGCATACGGGGAGGCGCACCAGGTATCGACTTTCTCAAATGCCTGTTTTCCTTCGTCGAGCGAATAGATGTATGCACGGTCGGCCTGGGCACACTCACCGACAATTTCAAGGATGAAAGGAAATACAAAACGAGGTTCATCGGCATTTGCAAGCAGGTGCGCGATTCTGGCAATCATGGTCTCCTGCCTGAGCCGTGCCTGTATTTCCTGCTCGGCGCGGTGTCGCTCAGTCACATCGCGGAAAATGAACCCGATTGCGACAACGCTGCCGTCACGGCGCTGAGGGGTGGCGCTTCCCTCGAGAAATACGGGCAGACCGTTTTTGGAAATCATGACCGTATCGAACGAGCCCGTCATCGAACCTGTCATCACACTGCTGACAGTGTCCATGATCTTTAGCCGGTAATCCTCATGAACGAGGTCGAAAAGAGTAATATCCGCAAGGTCCTTCTGATCATAATCCATGACTTTATGCCATGCGGGATTGACGTAGATGAATTTTCCGAGAGTGTCGATACTCTGGATAAGATCGGTGGTATTATCGAAAATTGTGTGGTACTTTTCCTGAAGATCGCGAATCTCATTCCTTTCCCGGATACGTTTCAGGCGATAGGAAAAAGCCCTTTCAACAGTATCGGAGAGGAGCTCGCCCGTGATCGGTTTTTCCAGAACCGAAAAGACTGCCTCGCGGTTTATCAGCTCACGGTAGAGGTCCTGGCCCCCCATCCCGGTGAACATGATTTTTACCATGTCGGGATACAGTCTGTTTGTCTCAATCAGCAAATCGAGCCCGCTTTTCCCCGGCATCTTATGATCGGTGAGAAGGATATCGAACGACCGGCTGTTCATAATATCGAGAGCCTCGTCCGATCCCGATGCCTCCGTTACGGTATGGCCCATCTTTTCGAGGAGTCTCGCGATGAGCCTTCGCACAGTATCTTCATCATCAACGACCAGAACGGAACAGTTCTCTGCCATGGCGGTTTTTTTACCCTTCTCCGGCAAGCCGCGGTGAGCAATGTCAGTTAAACAGAAAGTGGATGTCTTTATCAGAGATTGTTCGATTTAATATATATAATTATCATCAGGAAGTGTATTTTTTAATGATTTATCGGTTTTTACGCTCTTTCAACCCTTTTTTTAAGAATCTGGTTAATCAATCAGATTATAATTCCTGACGTATTATATAAGTGTTGTCATTCCCAAGAATGAAATGAATTGGGAATCCAGCATTTAACTCATTATTTTATATGTATTTAGCGATGGATTCCCGTTTTCACGGGAATGACATTTTAACGTTGAAAATCTCATTCGTCAGTTTATGTTTTGTTTGAATAACCAATTTATGAATTTTTCGGTTTTCACAGTTCGTAATCACCTATCGGCCCGATTTGCGGTCGAGCACTGCCCGGACCGACGCCGCGAGATCGTAAATGGTGAATGGTTTGAGAATGTAATCATCAGCCCGGAGCTCGCCGAATACATCCCTGTCATGCACGAAATCATGCCCGCTCAATACGAGAACGGTCACATCACGGTTGATGAGCCGTATGTGCTTCAAAAGCTCCTGGCCGGATAAAACAGGGAGCCCGAGATCGAGAATGACCAGGTCGATACTGCCGTGCTCCCTGATATAGAGGTCGAGCGCCTCACGGCCGTTGGAAGCGGACAGAACCGAATACCCGAGCCGTTCAAGAGTCAGAATTCCGAACGTTCTCACCATTTCTTCATCATCGACGAACAGAATCCTTTCCGTACCGGGCGGCAGGTCTACGATTTTCCGTTCCCCCGAAATCTCCTTTTTCAGGCTTGTGGCGGGAAGATATACCGTAAACGCGGATCCCTGCCCTGCGGTGCTCGCGCATTCGATCCAGCCGTTATGCTGCCTGATGGTTTCAAGGGCGACAGTCAGCCCGAGACCGGTGCCTTTTCCGGGTTCTTTTGTGGTGTAGTACGGCTCGAATATCCGTTTTATCGATTCTTCATCCATTCCGCATCCGTTATCAGAAACCGTGATCCTGACATGCCTGCCGGAACGGGCATCAGGATGACCGGTACCATGACTTTTTCGACGGTCTGCATCGCAGCGGACCGGTATCGTTTCATTGCGGGCCTCGATGGTGATACGCGGCTCGGTCATCCCGGCAAGGGTCACATGTTTTTCCTCGATTGCATCACGGGCGTTGATACAGAGGTTCAGCAGAACATGGTGAATCGACGCCGCATCGGCAAGAACACAGTGGAGACCATCGGGTTTCGCCACTGCAATCTCGATTCGGCGGTCGAAAGTCAGCCGTGCGAACGATTCCACATCCTCGATGAGCGCCCCGATGTCTGTCGGTTCGAGGACAACGACGGATTTACGGCTCAGCGAAAGGAGCTGCCGTGTAAAAGTCCGCGCCCTGTCCGCCGCATGGGCGGCATTACCGATGAAGGGCGAAAGCCCTTCCGGGGCATCGATCCCGGCAAGGCTCAGATTACCGAGTATCCCGGTAAAAACATTGTTGAAGTAGTGCGATATACCGCCGATCATCTGCCCGATCGTTTCCATGGTCTGCGCATGACGGAGCTGACCGTGGAGTTGCCGGTTTTCATCGTGAACCATACGTTCGCGGGTGATATCGCGCACTATGACACAGGCCGGGAGGGATTCATTCCCTTCACAGAGCGCCACGGTCACTTCCGCGGGAAAGCGCGTACCGTCTTTTCGCGTACACATGCCCTCGATGCGGATATTTCCGCTGCCCGGCGACTTTTTTTTCTCTTTCAGGCTGTTCATGATGCTTTTGAACATTCTGTCCCGGAAGAGATCGCCAGTATTCATCGAACACAGCTCATCATGCGTGTAACCGGTAAGATTGCACAAAGCGCTGTTACACGAGTATATTTCCCCGCTGCCCGACCGGAGAAACCAGCCATCGGGATAGGACGCGAACAGCGCTTCGAGCGCCGTTCCAAACTGTCCGGGATAGCGTGTTTCACCTATTTCAGGCGCCATGCCGCCGGATGATGAATCCTTGCCGGGCACCTTCATAATGGCTCCTCGTATAAAATACCGCTTGTACCCTTACGGGCCGGGAATCAACATCACCATACATCATCGTGAGCTGTTTTCCACCTTTACAGTAATAAAATATAGTACAACAGTAACAATCATTCAAGGATTTAGAAAGCTGAAGATTTTCTCATTTTTCCTGGAACATTTAAGATATTGCTCCGGCGGATAAATAATGATACCAAT
>JAJFUH010000086.1 GCA_021372535.1 bacterium | reverse complement strand
CCAGACTCTACCTCTCCCACCACATGCAGCTTCAATACCTCCGTAAACCGCACTCCCATTCCCTCTTTCATCCTTGACTCCTTGTCCCTTCTTCTGTAAACTTATTTCAGGACAAGACATTCTCTTGATTAAAATTTGTATAAAGATCAGGGTTATATAATTCAGCGAACCTTCTTCATGGAGAAAACGATTTTTCCGAAATCATCGGGAGCGTGGAAATTAGGCTTTTCCGTCATTGAGGGGCTCCACTGGCTGAACTGCTCGTTCGTCTTGCCGCCGCAGCGGTTGAGTCCCACCCTCCACATGTCGCCGTCCTTCGGTGTCGCGCCGGACGAAAGCTTCGTGTAATCCTCGAAACGGATTGCTATCTCGAGTATCCAGCCGGTGTCTTCGTCGCTGTCGTTATTGACCGAGCCCCTGATCGTCTGGGCCATGTGAGGCGGCAGGATTTTATTTTCGAGGATGGGCTTCTTGAGATCGTTGCATACGCTGAGGAGGTTCCCGATGCAGCTCATCTCGAACATGTTGTATCCTTTGCCCGCAGACGGATTCGGGTTCCAGAATATCTCCGCGCAGTCGTCCAGGCAGGTCGCCGAATTCGTATCGTAATGGTCGGCCCAGATGTGTTTGTCGCTGCATTTGAACGAAAGGTAAAGGAAGGTGCCGTCCCAGAGCATTTTTGCCTCGGTCTGCTCCTTCTCGCCCGCGGTCCACCAGGGAAACTGAAAATCGCCGACCGATGGCGCTGCAGCCCAGTCGGCCTCGTCGAGGATGCCGTTAATGGTGATGCCGTCGGTCGTTCGAAAGACCGTGTATTCCGGCTGTTCCGCAAAGGCCGGGATCGCCGTAAGAAATGCACATGCCAAGAAACAGACTGCAAGGGTTTTCATTGTGCCTCCGTACCGTTGAAAACGGTATTCATCGAATACTAAATAGGAATCAGAGAAAATACTCATCGGCATCACAGCGGTGAGTCCGATCAAGCGGCCGGTTATCGTTCATTTCCGTACTTTTTTCGTGCTGAAAAATATCTGGCCGAAATCCTCGGGCCTGTGAAAATTATGCGTCGGCGTCTGTGACTGGCTCCACTGGCTGTTCTGCGGATTGATCTTTCCTCCGCAGCGGTTGAGACCGATCTCCCACATTTCGCCGTCTTTTGGTGTCGCCCCGCTCGAAAGCTTGGTGTAATCGGAGAAACGGACGGCGATTTCGAGAGTCCAGCTGGTATCGGTATCACTGTCATCGTTGACCGTGCCCCGAATGCTCTGGCTCATATGAGGCGGCAGAATCCTGTTGTCATGAATGCTTATCTTACGGTCGTTGCAGACACTGAGGAGATTGCCGAGGCAGTTCATCTCGAACATGTTGTACGCAAGTCCCGCCGCGGGATTCGGATTCCAGAACATCTCGACGCAGTCATCCATGAAAGTCTGTGAGTTCGTATCGAAATGGTCGGCCCAGATATGCTTGTCGCTGCATGTGTAGGTAATATAGAGGAATGTGTCGTCCCAGAGCATCCTGACCTCGGTCTGCTCCTTTTCTCCTTCGGTCCACCAGGGAAACACAAAGGGACTGAACGCCGGTGCGGCTTTCCAGTCAGCCTCGTCGAGAGCGCCGTCGATGGTGATCCCGCCAGTCGTTCGATACACCGTATAGCGTGGTTTTTCCGCTGCATCGGAAGTGAGCGACATACAAACGATACCGATGCAGATCAAAGCTGTGATACCCTTCATGATTCCTCCGTAATGAAGCACAATTCTATTTCTGCTCTATCCGTATGAACGAGAGGCGCGGCATTCCGATAAAATCGAGCGAGAGTACGGCCGAACCCACAAAGGCAATGCCGTTTTTGGTTTCAGGCTCCATCACGGGATTCCGGGAAACGAGGGTAATGGTGTTTCTCATGATAACATAGGTACCCTTTTCCGGGTTGCAGCTCTCAATAATCTTTACAATTTCTTCGGTGCTCTTGCCCTTGAATTTTTCCCGGGTGCTCAGCGATTTTACGAGTTCCTCGATGTTCCCGGGTGTGAACGTGAATGTATACTCTCCCTTGTCGTCGAATATCAGCGTGCTCTTGTAAAAGGTCAGGAGGTCACGGTCGGTCGAAATCCATGTGCCTCTGATTTTCGTTTCGCTCTTGTACTCTTCCGTTCTCTTGTACGTATAGAGTATGAGGGTTCGCCCTGTTCTCAATGCTTCCGCCTTCGGTTTGTCCTCGGGTTTTCGGTCATAGAATTCGGCGAGCGTTTCGTAAGAGTCACGGTCATACTCATACATCTGGATACTCGGTTCCTGTTCAAGCTTCGAGAGGTCTTCCTTTGTCGGGTTTCCGGGGAACTGCGACCATGTTTTCAAAAGAAAGATCGTCATGAACATCGTGTTGTCGGGGGAATAGAACGATTTCCGTTTTTCGGGCATTTTCCGCTCGAAATAGTTCTCCACCGTTCGCAGGGGATCGATGGTCACATACATCGCCGTTTCATAATAGGGATTGAGACCAGAAACAGTCCGGATAAAGACCGCACCGGGATAGAGCGGAGCCTCCATTTCGCTTACGGTCGGCTCCCTGTCGTTAAGCCCGGATGTCTGTGCATGAACACACACACTCAAAAAAAGCATGAATACCATACATGCCGTTATCTGCACTTTTTTCATACTGTTCCACCACCTCATCTGGAGTAAGCCATGTCGCTCGTGTAAGGGAAAAGTTCTTTTTCTTTTTACTCCCGGTATCCATGAACAGTTCCCATTTGGTTATCTGCCCGTCACTTTCCGGTCAGGATGAGAACGAATCCCTGATCGCATCGACCATGGCCAAACAGTTCTCGACAGGGGTGCCGGTCTGGATATTGTGAATGGCATTGAATATGAATCCCCCGCCTTTGTTGAAGATACGGATACGTTCGCTCACCTCGGCGTACACCTCTTCGGGGGTACCGAACGGGAGCGTTTTCTGCGTGTCGACGCCGCCGCCCCAGAATGTGATCCTGTCACCGAAGTCTTTTTTCAGGGAACCGGCTTCCATCCCCTCCGCCGAGCACTGAACGGGATTGAGAACATCGAATCCCGCATCGACGATATCGTCGATAAGCGGCCGTATCCCGCCGCACGAGTGGATGAACACCTTCCATGGCGTGTTTGCATGTACCCAGTCGCATACACGGCGGTGAACGGGCTGGAACAGGTCACGGTAGGCGTCCGGGGAGATGAACGGCCCGCGCTGGGTTCCGAAATCGGTTCCGGTGATGAAGATGACATCGATACGGTCGCCAACCGCTTCCCTGACAAGCTCGAGGTTCCCGAGACCGATTTCACACTGACGGTCGAATATCTCGCGGACATAGTCCTTCCTGAGAACGGTCGAGACATACCATTCCTCCACAGCGCGGATTCCCTTAGGGTCCTTGAGCATCGGCCCGGGAACGAAGGCGATATCACCGAACGATGTCCCGCCCATGCTGTAGACAATCGCACGGTTCGTGTTGGTATAGAGCCATTCGGACTGCTTTTCGAGATGGGCGAGCTCCTCCTCGGAATATACGCCGAATTCCTCGAGGTTGTCTTCGACATCGAGCCTGCTGTCATCGATGGGACGCTGGCGAACCGTGCTGTCGAAATAGAACCCGCCGTTGGGCATTTTCGCGGCAGGCTGATATGATTTATTCCCTTCGGCATACATCGGAATATCGCCGTTTTCATCGGGCTCGGTATTGAAGAGCCCCGGAACGAGCACCTCAGTGCCGTCGAATGTCGTCCATTCTTTCCAACTGCCGTTCTCGAATCCGAACATGTTTTTTGTGCCGAAAAGCCCCGCGCAGTCGATGAAAAGCTTCTCGCGGAGGTCTTCATCGATTTCGCCGAGCATCTGGTACGGCTCGATGACCTTGACACGGTCATGGGGGCCATCGAGACCGAGCGATTTCCTGACCTTCGATACCACGCTTGCCGATATGCCGCTCACCATGGTGGAGCCGAAATCAACAGGCACCCGGTCCGGCTGTTCGTGATTGAGTGCCGCACGTACCCGTTCCCGCGGAGTCATTATGTATTCTCCTGTTTCCGTTGTATAATGGTGAATAATTTATTTTTCGCCGAATCGTTTGTTTATGAAACTCATGAAACTATATAATAATAAATGTATCGAAATGATAAATGAAAAAAATATTATATCCGCGTAAATCCTCCTGTTCCTCATACATCCGTGTTCTATAAAGTATTTTTAATACTATAGCTAATAGATTAATAAATAACCGGTTATAAAAATCAATACGGCTGAGTCCTTGTGAAAATTATTTTTTACATATAATCCCCTTACGTGATTGACATCAAAAAAAGAGTGAGTTATCATAAGTTAAACCATGGTTTGAAAACAAAACAAAAAGAGGATTGTATATGAGCGGAATTTTTGGAGTCGTCTCAAAGGACAGTTGTGCCGAGCCTCTTTTTTACGGTACCGATTATCATTCGCATCTGGGAACCGCGTACGGCGGGCTTGCGGTTCTCGGCGATACATTCGAACGGCAGATTCATGATCTGAGCCAGAGCCAGTTCAAATCGAAATTTTTCGAGGATATCGGACGGTTGAAAGGAAACAAAGGCATCGGCGTGGTCAGCGACTTCGATGAACAACCGATTTTCATAAACTCCAAATTCGGCCCCTTCTGCATCGTAACCGCCGGACTCATAGAAAATTCGGACGAACTGGCGGACAAACTGTTCAGAAAAGGAATCTCATTCAGCGAGGTCAGTCATGGCAGGATCAACATGACCGAACTGGTCGCAAAGCTCATCACCCAGGGTAAAAATCTGATCAACGGTATCGAACGTATGTTCTCCGTTATCGAGGGCTCATGTTCGCTGCTGATTCTCAATCACGAAGGAGTATATGCGGTTCGTGACCGGCTTGGCTATACCCCGCTTGTTCTGGGACAGCGTCATGACGCCTATGCGGTCGCGACAGAGACAAGCGCTTTCCCAACCATGGGATTCGAGATCATCAAGTATCTCGGACCCGGAGAGATATGCCTTATCAATGAGAACGGCGTCATCCAGAAACGACGCGGGAAAAAGGAAACGAAAATCTGCGCGTTTCTCTGGATATACACCGGATTTCCCGCATCGACTTACGAGGGGATCAATACCGAGACTGTGAGGGAGCGATGCGGCCGGTGCCTTGCGCAACGTGACTGCGACATTGACATCGATCTTGTCGCGGGTGTTCCCGATTCGGGCATGGGACATGCGATCGGATATGCCATGGAGTCGAAAAAACCGCTGCGCCGCCCGCTCGTCAAATATACAGCCGGATATGGCCGCAGCTATGTTCCGCCGTCACAGGATACCCGTGACCTCATAGCCCGGATGAAGCTGATCCCCATCCGTGAGATAATCGAGAATAACCGGATCGCGATCTGCGAGGATTCGATCGTTCGGGGAACCCAGCTCAAAAACTATACCATTAAGAAGCTCTGGGATGCCGGGGCAAAAGAGATTCACATCCGTGTCGCCTGCCCGCCGCTCATGTTTCCCTGCAGGTTCAACCGTACGACCAGAAGCACCAACGAACTCGCGGCTCGAAAAGCAATCCGCTCCATTGAGGGGTACGACATGGAAAATGTCGATGAATACTGCAATCCGGATTCCGATAAATACAGACTCATGGTCGAATGGATTGTCAGGAATCTCGAAGTGACAACCCTCCGGTATCTGACAGTCGATGACATCGTTTCCGCAATCGGCCTGCCGCGGGAAAAACTGTGCCTTTTCTGCTGGACCGGAAAAACCGCGTAAATCCGCGTTCTATAAAATTTTATGAACAGGCCGGGTTAAGCGGTCTTTTTAAACGAACTTTAGTCTTAATGCTTATCAAGGGGTGTACTCAATGAAAAGCCACCAAAGGATACTTTCCATCATCACGGCCCGGGCTGTGTGTGTATTTTCCGGTGCGCTGCTGATTCTGTTCTGTCCGTCCCGGCTTCCTTACGCCCAGGGGTGGAAAGCCGGAACAGCAGCCGTAATCGTAACGCCGGAACAGCCCGCATGGATGGCCGGTTACGGCAGCCGTGACAAGAAATCCGAGGGTAAAATCCACGATCTCTATGTCAAGGCGCTCGCCCTCGAAGACCCGAAAGGCAACAGGGCGGTGATTCTGACAGCGGACCTCATCGGAATCAACCTGGATTTCTCAACCCGTGTCAAAACTCAGATCGAGAAGCAGTACGGTATTCCGCGCAAAGCGATTCTCCTCAATGCATCGCATACCCACTGCGGCCCGGAAGTCCGTGCTTCTGACATGCCTTTTTATCAGCCTGAAGAATCTGTCAGGGAAATAGAGGCAGTGACCGCCTGGGTGGAAAAGCGCTATGTCGAGGTCATCGGTAATGCGATCAGAAACCTCAAACCCGCCAATCTGACATTCTCGAAGGCCATGCCGGTGCCGTTCGCCGTCTGCCGCAGGTTCCCGACTCCGGAAGGTATTGTCTACCGGTCGGGCCCGTCATCATACTATACGGGCGGGTCGAGGGACGATACCGTTCCGGTGCTCCGGGTGAGCGATACGAACGGATCGATCATAACGATTCTCTTCGGCTATACCTGTCACCCCATCACGCTTGCCGGGTACGAGTTCTGCGGAGATTATCCCGGATTTGCCCAGCGCTACATCGAGGAGATGTATCCGGGTGCGACCGCCATGTTCGCGCAGGGATGCACGGGTGACCTTGTCCCCAATGCGCGCTACCAGGTCGAGTACGCCATGGGGCACGGGAGAGCGCTGGCCGATGCGGTGAAAAAGGCGCTCGATGGCGACCAGATTCCGGTTACCGGGATACTGCGCTTCGATTACGACGAGATTCCGCTCGACCTTCAGCCGCTTCCCGACCGTAAAACCCTCGAGAACGACCTGAAATCCGATGATGCAAATACCCGCGGCAAGGCAGCCTTTTTTCTCCATAAGCTCGACAACAACGAGCCGGTCGAACCGATACTCCCGTTCCCTGTCCAGGTGCTCCGTATCGGAAACGAAGTGCTCATGATCGGGCTCGGCGGGGAGCCGGTTGTTGATTATGCGGTCAGGTTCAAATCGGAATTCCTGACCCAGTTCACCTGGGTGCTCGGATACTGCAACTACCAGTTCGGGTACCTCCCGACATGGAAGGTGCTCAAGGAAGGCGGCTACGAAGCGGACGGCGCCATGCGTCACATGCCCTTTACCGGGCCGTTCACCGATACGGTCGAGCATAAGGTGGTCGAGGGTGTCCGGAGGCTGGTGAAGAACGTTTCCGAATGAACGGAGGGTGCAACCGGCGAAAACGGGCAACCACAGTGGATTGCCCCCCTACGGGGACATCATTCGGGACGAGACAGAATCGTATCAGGAAATATTCCGAAACGATTCCGGTATGCTGGACGATTGATCCCGAAAATCCCGATGGCAATATGAAATCACGGCCGTGACCAGGTAGGGGCAGTCCCCCGTGACTGCCCCTACCATTATCGGGCAACCGGCGAAAACGGGCAACCACAGTGGATTGCCCCTACGGGGACATCATTCGGGACGAGACAGAATCGTATCCGTATTTTTTGACGCAGTGAACATGCAGTTTTTATCGTTATTTACGCTGTATCAATTCAGGTATCATGATGTTTCCGGTCATGACTGGATTTAAGGAACCATTTCCCCCCGGCAAAACCGATTTCATCGAGATCGATATCGAAACCGGGCGGCTCGAACACGATTATTCTGTCGGCATATCCGATAACCTCCCTGCACGAGGGGTCGCACAGAGTATCCGATTCTTTTCCGCGCACAACGAGAAACAGGCCGGGTTCCACCGTACGGCGCAGACCGGTCGACTCGCATACGATTGCCCTGTAATTACCGATGACATCGAGCAGCCCCATACATGCGTCTTCATAGAACTGAGGCTGTGTCCTGAGCCAAAAAGCTCTCCATGCCCCCGCGGCGAGCATACGGGCTGTATCTGTGCCGTCCCGCCTGTCCTTTTCCCTGGTGAGGATGTCATGATCATCGGACTTCATGCGTTCCCCGCAGAATACTTCCCGCCGTACACCCGAACCGCAGTCTCCGAAGTCGGGCGTGACCTTTATGCCGGCGATATCGGCAAACGGGCTGAATTTCCTGATAATCCTGCAGGCAAGCTCCGTTTTACCGGCGCTGCCGACTATCGAGCCAATCATGATCATGCGGGGAATGGTAATCATGGGGTGCGGATACCCTCTCATTCTCGGTTTTCATGCTTTTTTACTGCTCCGGCGAAAACAATAGATATAAAATACTGAAATAAGGTCGAAAATCCGTTCGCCTGCTTTTTTACATGCATCAGTATTCAGTGGCCAACCTGCTACAGCGCCGTTTCCGCTCATTTCCGGGTAAATCTCAGCTTGAGTTTCACCGATGGTATACCGAGCACAAGCCCTGTAACCGCACCGCCGGTTCCCCGCTGAAAATCGACAGTCAACTCTCCTGTCCCGAAGCTGTCGGCGTCCAAACGGATCAGGGAATTTTCGGCGGTGATGAAATGATAGCCGACAAAATCGTACGTTATCGGGGTTTTGAGCACAAGCCCGTCTCCTCCTGCTGCAACCGCGTACGTGACCCGGAGCTCGTCGCTGTAATAATCGCCCGTGTACGCGGTGGCTTCGGGCGCTGACAGTATCTGCTTCGACCCGGCTGTCATGTTGTTGATGCGGGTTTCCGCAGGCGATACCGGTTTCAGAACATCGGACAGACACAAATCCGCAATCATGTAGGGTACACTGTAGGGATTGAATCCCGTGGTATTCGACAGGCAGATAACCGTGAACCGCTGATCCGGGAACCTGACCATACCCGCCCTGAAACCTGCCCACCAGCCGTTATGGCTGACCGTTTTGAGACCCTTGTACTCGCTGACCCGTAAACCGCAGGCATAGTCGATAACCTCGCCGTCGTTCAGAACACCCTGATCGAGCATGTTCGCAATGAAATCCGGCCCGCCGACAGCGCTCCCGTAAAAATTCCTGTCCCAGCGCGCGAGGTCTTCCACCGTCGTGCAGAGATTGCTCGCCCCGACTGTATAGTTGTCGTACAACCCCGTGATATACCCGCTACCGTCCTTGTCGTAACCGGTGGCGCGGTTCCTGACAATCACATGCATCTTTTCGTAGAAGAACGAATTCTTCATCCCGAACGGCTCGAATATCCGTTTCGCCGTGAACTCCCCGAGTGACAGCCCGCTCACCTTCTTTACAATCATACCGAGAAGGACAAAACCGGAATTACTGTAGGAAAATTCCGCGCCGGGAACGAAATTCAGCTCACGCTGCCTGGTGATGAATTCGTACAGCTCCTCGGGGGAATAATTCTTGTCATAGGGCATGTTTGCCGGAACCATGAGAGCTTCGTAATCCCTGATTCCGCTGATATGATGGAGCAGGTGACGGATGGTGATGGTGTGACCGTATTCGGGGAAATCTGGCAGGTATTTCCGTATATCGTCATCGAGCGCGAGCTTTCCTTCCCCGGCGAGAATCTGAATGGCGGATGCGGCGAACTGTTTGGAAATTGAGCCGATATTGAACACCGTCTGCGGCGTTATGGGGATGTCATAATCGAGATTCGCAGACCCGTAGCCCTTTTTGAAAATGATTTCGCCGTCCCGTACGACCGCAATGGCGCAGCCCGGTGTCCGGGCGGTAACGTTCTGTCGCGCCACGATGCTGTCGACCTTAGCCTCGAGTGAAGCGCCTGTCAGCGGAGCGGCGGAACAGGGCAGGGACGAGACCACGGAAAAAATACAGGCGATAACGCTGAGTGTTTTCAGGATGTTTTTCATGTTCACGCCTCTTTTACCATTATATTTTTTTGACACGATTGACAATATAAATATAAAAAAACAATCTTGTTAATCTTGTTAATCCTGTCTCAAATTTCTTTTCTTCTTTATCCAAAAAACCGGATAAACATCATCATCCTCACACCACCTTTTTTTAGACATAATCTACACGATTGACAATATATATAAAAAAACAATCTTGTTAATCTTGTTAATCCTGTCTCATATACTCTTTTCTTTCCCGCGTATGTCACCGTGCACGGAGCGCTCCGATCGGTTCGCCGCCGAGGAGGTGCATGTGGACATGGAAAATCTCCTGTCCGCCGTCCGCGTTCGTATTGAAGATTACCCTGAAACCGCTCCGGTCGATCCCCTTTTTCCGTGCAACCTCGTTTGCCGCTTTCATCATGGCGCCGAAGAGCTCGGGTGCATCCTCGGCCATGTCGATGGTCGTGGCGAAATGGCGTTTCGGGATGACGAGCACGTGTACCCGCGCGACAGGATGAATGTCGGGGAATACGAGCACATCGTCATTTTCGTACACACGTTCGGCAGGGATAGCCCCCGCCGCTATCTTGCAGAACAGACAATCCGGCATGGTGAAATCTCCTTTGTATTAATGTATCGTATCCGATCCGCAGCTTTTTATCAGTGCCCCGGTAAACAAATATATGAATACTGTTCATGTATTGAAAGGTCTTCTTTCTGTTTCCGCGCCGGGTGAGGGCCGGGGAACTTTTCGCCTATAGCACGGGGATTCATCCCCGGGTAGTTCATGTATGCGTGATTCTATCAAAAAACGGAGGGCAGCCAGTGACACCGTAAAAAAAGACCGGAGATATGAATTACCATAATCTCCGGCTTCTGTGCGTTATGGGATTACTTCTTTTAAAACACTGCTCTATCTTGTCATGAAAACACTCAGCGAACGAGCAGCATCTTACGGGTGAGGGATGAATTTCCGGTGTCGAGACGGTAAAGGTAAACGCCGCTCGATACGGTCATTCCGGCTTTATCGGTTCCATCCCATGAAATGGCGTGATGTCCCGGTTCAATAGCCCCTTCGATCAGTGTCGCTACGATCTGACCCGCAAGATTGTAGACAGCCAGACGGGTGAATCCGCCATCCGTAAGGGTGAACGATATCGTCGTTGACGGATTGAACGGATTCGGGCTGTTCTGTGCGAGAGAGATCGCAACGGGCTTGGATTCCTCGTCGACGAACACTCCCCCCGCCGATTCGGACAGGATGGTGCCATAGTAACCGCATGCCCATACGGTACCGCCATACGCGCATATACCTTCCAGATCGCGGGTGGTGTCGATTTCCTGCTTTGTCCATGTCACGCCGCCGTCCGAGGTAATATAGATACCGCCGACGTTGCCGCCGCTTCTTCCGCCGACAGCCCAGCCATTTAAGGCATCGGTGAAGTATACATCCTTGAAATCGATGTGATCCTTGAGGTCGTTTATTATCCATGTTGCGCCGCCATCGGTCGTGCGCCCCAGATAACCGCCGCCGCCGACTATCCACCCGTTATTGGCGTCGACGAAATGGACACCCCAGATATACGCGGACGAGCTGCTGCCCTGCTCCGACCATGTTTTCCCGCCATCGCCGGTATGCATTATACCGGTGCCGTTGCCGACTGCCCAGCCGGTATTTTCGTCGATGAAACAGACATCCAAGAATGATTTGGTCGTCGGCGGGGTTTGGCTTTCCCATGTCGCTCCGCCGTCAGAGGTTGCAACCATGATACTGCCACCGGTCAGCCATCCGTGGTTTTCATCGAGGAAAAACATTTTATTCAGCCCTTTTGTAAGGCCTGTGGACACACTGTTCCATGTCGCTCCGCCGTCGGTAGTGTGTAAAAGCACTTCTTTCTTGCTCAAACTGGCGATTCCCGCCGCCCAGCCGTTCGATTCGTTCAGGAAAACGACACCCAGCAGCTGGTCGAACAACGCCGTTTTTATCTGGAGATTCCATGTCTTCCCGCCATCCTCGGTGACATAGATAACCCCGTAGGAACTGCTAACTCCAACAGCCCAGCCTTTCTGAGCGCTCGCGAAGCACACGTCGTAAAAATTTATGATATCGGTTGCACTCGGATTCTCCTGAGTGCTCAAAACCGTCCATGCATTGCCATTGGCCGCTCCAAGGGTCAGTATGCACAGGCAGACACAACATGAGAACAGGAACCTGTTCATGGGTGAAGCTCCTTTCTTTGAAGGGTTCGTAAAAAACTGTTGCATTATGTAGCAAGA
>JAJFUH010000085.1 GCA_021372535.1 bacterium | reverse complement strand
TGTCCGTGTGTAAAAAACATTGAATTCACGCCATGAAACTTCGATTTCCCCCATCCAGAACGGGCTTATCTTCACCTCACGCTGCGGGCCTTCATCCGGGTCGCGGTACGGTTCGGAATCGGGGCTGCCCATCATGAATGTGCCTCCCGGAATGGCGATCATGTCGAATGTGACGTCGGTTTCCGGAATCGTCTGTGTATAGCTGACGAACTCGTCTGAATCCACCGGCCGTTTCGGGCGCTCGATTTTCGGCATTTCTTCACCGATCGTGATCTCCTCCGCCGGTTTTTCCTGGTAATGGCCGACGGCGATATGGCAGTTGATACAGCGGACTTTTTCGGGCTGTTTCATGTAGTATTCATGAGCCTTTACCCCTTTGGGTGTCAGTCCGAGGCTGTAGAGGTCCTGATGGCATTTCATGCACGATGCGTCATAGGTATAGGTCGCCGCGTGTTCGAGCACGGATTTGGCGTCCCAGTCGATTTTTTCCTTGTCCTTGAAGACAGCGCCGTAGGAGTCGCGGATACCGAGACGGGCTTTTTCGGTCAGGTAATAAAGACCACCCGGCGGGAGGTGACAGTCAACGCAGTGAACGATGGTGCCGCTCTTGTTTTTGTAGTGGGTTGATTTTTTCCATGAATAGGTTGCATGAGGATGAACATGGCAGAATTCGCAGAAATTGTCAGTCGAAGAATATTCGAGTCCCGCATGGCTGGCATACAGTATCGCAAAACCGAGCAGTATACCCAGAACCATGCTGAACAGGAAGAGTCCGATATTGTTTCTGATGTGTCGGAAAACGTTTATAGCCATTGTCGAATGAAATCCTTTCCCGATATACGAAAAAACGATGGGTCGTAAGTGGTTTTTGCCGTATCTTGACTCAATCGTTCAGAAATTATCGAATGAAAATTAATCCTTTACATTAACGTATTACGGATATGGAATCAAGCTCTTTTTTACCGATTGATGATCTGATGGCGATATATGCTTGATTCCTGTGCTTTTCTGCGTTAATCTTACAGATGAGCGCCAATTGTGTGGGAAACCGGTTCGTGGAAAAATAATTTCACTCAGGGACAGGTTGCGACCTGTCCTTGCACCTGCAATGGGAATGTATGTAAACGTGATCGAGCGTTGGTAATCAAAAGATAATCAGATTATCCAGTTTGATAAGCATAGGAAACCTTTTAATCAGAATTGATAATTTCTTCCGATAGTATGTGATCCCCCCTGCCTGCGGCATCCCCCCTTTTTAAGGGTGGCGCGGCTTTTAGGGCACTTTCATCCCCCTTTCTTTTATAAGGGGGAGACGGCGAAGCCGAGGGGGATCAATCATGTTAGCTGATTTAACTGGATAACCGAAAAAGATAATGATCAATAATTTTACCGTCCCCGCCATACGAGGAGATAATAATCATGGCTGAAGACTATGTTCTTGTCGGATTCGATATTATGGAGCGTTTCATGGTCGATGTTTTCAAAGGCCTCGGTGTTCCGGAGGACGATGCGAAAATCTGCGCCGATGTCCTCATAACATCGGACAGGCGCGGCATCGACTCCCATGGCGTGGGCCGCCTGAAAACGATCTATTACGACAGGATACGGGCGGGGATTCAGAATCCCGTCACACGCTTCGAGATTGTCAGGGACGGGCCGTCAACCGCCGTGGTGGACGGTCATGACGGCATGGGTCATGTCATCGGCAGGAAATCGATGGAGCTCGCCATAGAGAAAGCCCGTGCTGTCGGGCTCGGCATGGTTGCGGTGAGGAATTCCACCCATTACGGCATCGCGGGCTACTATGCGCTCATGGCCACACAGGCCGATATGATCGGTATAACCGGAACGAATGCCCGTCCCTCGGTCGCGCCCACATTCGGTGTGGAGAACATGCTCGGCACAAACCCGCTCACATTCGGTATTCCGACCGACGAGGAATTCCCTTTTGTCATCGACTGCGCCACATCGCTGACCCAGCGCGGCAAAATCGAGCTGTACGACCGTGCGGGCAAAGACATTCCCCCAGGCTGGGTTATCGATCATTCCGGCAGGACACGTACCGATACCCGCCAGATTCTCACCGATCTCGTGAAGGGAACGGCCGCACTTACTCCCCTCGGCGGAATCGGCGAGGAAACCGCGGGATACAAGGGGTACGGTTATGGCACGGTCGTGGAGATTCTGTCTGCGGCGCTTCAGGGAGGGAGCTTTTTGTGGATGCTCAACGGTTTGAAGGACGGCAAAAAGGTCCCCTATCACCTCGGGCATTTCTTCATGGCGATTGACATTTCGGCGTTTATCGATCCGGAATCCTTCAAGAAGACTGCCGGTGAAATTCTCCGTCAGCTCCGCGCATCGAAAAAGATGCCCGGCGCGCCGCGGATTTATACTGCGGGTGAAAAAGAGCACCTTGCCTGGCTCGAACGGAAAGACAGCGGCGTTCCCCTGAACAGACAGCTTCAGAGCGAGGTCATTGCCATGAGAGACGAGCTCGGGTTAACCGGGTACGATTTCCCGTTCACCGGAAAAAACAGGTAAAATGATAACCATATTAGGATAATGGATATCCGGCGGGGTAATAACAGAAAAAACGTACTTGTCACATTCTGCCGGTTCATTTATTTTCCTGAAAACCATATGATGATGCTGTGATCTTGAGAATTCTTTCGGATATCCCGATTGATTCAGTACATTAACGAATCATGCATACAACCCGGAGTGTCTGACCGGGGAGAGAATCTGCTGCGTTATGGTGGTTTTCGTGTATATTCCATGGAGGGTGTTATGAAGAAGCTTATTGTGACGGCAGTCTTACTCACGATTGTGGCATCCTCGGTTTCAGCCGCCGGAAAAGGAGAGAATCCCGAAATGATCAGAATCGCCCACTATGTCCCGAGTACCCACTGGGACCGTGAATGGTACGAACCCTTTCAGGGGTACCGGATGCGCCTCGTATCCATGCTCGACGAAGTTTTCAGTACCTTCGAAAAAGACCCTGCCTTCAAGTACTTTCAGATGGACGGTCAGGTCATTCCGATCATGGATTATCTTGAAATCAAGCCTGAAAACCGCGGTAAAATCGAGGCGTTTGTCCGTGAAGGACGTCTCCGTCTCGGTCCCTGGTATGATCTTCCCGATGAGTGGCTCGTGAGCGGTGAATCGCTCGTACGCAATCTTCAGACAGGTAAACGGCTCGCGGGTGAGTTCGGTGCACCGTCCTCGAACGCCGGATTCGTCTGCGACATGTTCGGGCATATCGGCCAGCTCCCGCAGATTTTCGACCAGATGGGTATTCCGGGGGCGCTTGTATGGCGAGGCACGCTTGAAAAAGAGCACCACGGCCATTTCAACTGGAAAGCCTCCGACGGCACCATGATTCCGGTATACCGTTTTGGTCGCTTCGGGTACTGTTCGTATGCGTTCGCCGTCCGCGAGCCTTATGGCACCGTACCGCTGGACCTCGAAAAGGCAGCAGACAGTCTTGTCGAGTATACGATTGCGGAATCGAAACGCTCGAAACTCGGGCCCATACTGCTCTTCGACGGGTGCGATCACATCGAAATAGAGCCCGGAATAACCGAGATGATAGCCCGTGCGAACAAAAAACTTGAGCCGCAGGGCATCAGGATAGTTCACAGCTCGCTCGATACGTATCTCGAAGACATCCTTACGGAGCGTTCGAAGATCGATAAAACGATTATCGGCGAGCTCCGTGAAACGAGCCGCGATCCCGGGTCGATCGACGAGCAGTGGCTGATTCCGGGAGTATTGTCGAGCAGGATTCACCTCAAGCAGATGAACGCCGCCTGCGAGGATGAGCTCTGTCTGTGGGCGGAACCCTTCAGCACATTCGCCATCGATATGGGCAGTCAATATCCCGAAGGTTTCCTCCGTACCGCATGGAAGCACCTCCTCGATAATCATCCCCATGACAGCATATGCGGATGCTCCATCGATCAGGTTCACAAGGACATGATCTACCGGTTCGACCAGTCGCTCGGTATTTCATCGCGGCTCTCTGCGAAAGCCCTGAAAACCATCGCCCTGGCTGCCGCTCCCGCAGATATGCCGGGAGATGCGCTCATGCTCACCGTTTTCAACGCCACAGCAAACACTGTCGATGAGCCGGTTGACCTCGAAATCCCCCTTCCGACGAACTGGCCGAAACGGTTTGAGGAGTTTTTCGGATACGAGGAAAAATTCTCGTTCACCCTGCACAACGCCCAGGGCGAAACCATTCCTTATCAACTTATCGGGCAGGAGCGCAACAGAAAAAGTTTCCGGCGCGACCGGTACAGGCTGCCGGTCGGGGAGAGCCGCAATATTATAACGGTGACTGTACGGCTCAAGGTGCCTGCGTTCGGGTATACGACCCTGCTTGTCACTCCCGAGAACGGGCCGACACGGTATCTCGGCTCGATGGCGATCTCGCACCGCGCGATGGAGAACGAATTTCTCCGCGTGCAGGCCGACCCGAACGGTACGATAACCGTGACCGACAAACGGAGCGGAAAAACATATGGACAACTTCTGACTTTCGAGGACTGCGCTGATATCGGCGACGGCTGGTATCACGGTGTTGCTGTGAACGACCGTATGTGTCTCAGCACGGCGAACGGCGCGGATGTTTCGGTGACTGCGGACGGCATCTGCAAGACCACGATGAGAATCACCGTGAACATGAACGTTCCGAAAGCGTTCGATTTTGCCTCCATGCGCCGTACTGAAGAAACCGCTCCCCTCACAATCGTATCGGATGTTACGCTCCGTAAAGGCGCGGACCGGGTCGAGGTAACCACGACTGTCGACAACACCATCCTCGATCACCGTCTCCGTGTTCTTCTCCCCACCGGAATCGCCGGCGATACCTACCTGAGCGATTCCGCCTTCGATGTGGTCAAACGCCCTGTCGCTCTCGTGGAAGACAACAACATACGCCGCGAGCTCGATGTCGAAACACGGCCCCAGATCACCTGGACGGCGTTTGGCGACGGCAAAGCCGGGCTTGCGGTCGTGAGCCGCGGTCTTCCCGAAACCGCTGTCAGAAATATCCCCGACCGTCCCATCGCGCTGACCCTGTTCCGTGCTTTCCGGCGCGCGGTGTTGACGAACGACAATCCGGGAGGGCAGATTCAGGGCAGGCTCACGTTCAGATATGACATCGTGCCCATTGCCGGGGAAATTCCGGTTCAGCGGCTGTTTCTTCTCGGCCAGCGCGTGAACTGCCCCATTCGGGTCGTCGATATTATTCCGAGAGACCTTGAAAACTTCCGGCAGGCAGGTACACTGCCCCGCGAACATTCTTTCATGACTGTCGGGGGTAATGCGGTGATAACCTCGATTCAGGACATGAACGGGCGCATGCTTGTGCGGCTTTTCAATCCGATGAACGGAACGGAGAAGATTACGATCAAGCCCTCTTTCCGCTGTACGGGCGCACATTGTGTTACCCTCGACGGCCGTGACGATACAAAATCGACCGTGCTGTCCGGGAAGGACGGGATCGAGTTACTTGTTCCACCGAAGCGTATTTCCACGGTGACTGTCGATAAATAACCGGCGGATTTGTCGAATTAAACTACTCTGCAGCATGCTGCGGGGAATTATTCCGATTAAAGTGGTGTACAGGTCGCGGCATGTCCACCACTTTCACCAGCATCATTGTGAATGTACACGCCTGACAGAGGATTGTCATGTTCGGACTTCCGTTCATCGATATCGCGGTCATTGTCGGATATTTCACCATTGTCATAATCATCGGTTTCTGGGCTATGCGGCGTATCAGCACCCAGGAGGATTACTTTCTCGGAGGCAGACGGTTCGGGAAGGTAATCCAGACATTTGCCGCATTCGGCCAGAGCACCTCGCCCGATACCGCGGTGAGCGTCACCACCACGACGATGACCAACGGCGCATCGGGCATCTGGAGCTCGCTCAATCTTCTCTGGGCGACACCCATCTACTGGATGATCTGTCCGTGGTTCAGGAGGCTCCGCATAACCACCATGGGCGATTATTTCGAGGAGCGCTACGATTCCAAAGCTCTCGCGGGATTGTATGCGATCGTCGGTGCGCTCGGCCTGATGGTGCTCCTCTCGGTCGGGTACAGCGCCATGAGCAAGACTGTTCTTGCCCTCACACCCAAGAAAGTCGAAGAATTCACCGCATCAGAACGCGCTGAATACGAATCCGCCCTCGAACTCGACAGGCTCGAAACGGCCGACTATGCCGCGCTCGGCTCCGGGGACCGTGCACGCCTCCGTGAGCTCCAGCTCGCACGGCCCCACAAGATACACTCCCATATCAACGAGAAAGCGCTCGTTCTCATCGTAAGCCTGTGTGTACTGATTTATGCCGCCGCGGGAGGTCTGGAGGCCGCGTTTGTCACCGACACGATTCAGGGAATGTTTATTCTGATTCTGTCGGTGATGTTGCTCCCGTTCATATGGATAAAGATCAATACACAGTTCGGAACACACGGCGTTCTCGGCGCGCTCCGGGTGATTCATCACCAGATGCCGGGCTCGTTTTTCGAGGTGTTCGGCTCCCCGACGACCATTGATTTCACCTGGTATTACATCGTCGCGGTCACCCTGATGGTTGTCATCAACATAGCTGTTCAGGCCAACCAGATTACCGCTGTCGGCTCGGCAAAGGACGAGTTCACCGCCCGCTTCGGGTTCACCACCGGCAGTTTCATGAAGCGGACGGCGACCCTGCTCTGGGGAATTTTCGCCCTCATGGCCGCGCTTGCGTACCGCGGTGTAGTGCGCGATCCCGATATGGTATGGGGCGTCGCGGCGCTCGATCTCCTGGGGCCGCTGAAAATCGGTCTCGTTGGATTGACCATCGCGTGTTTCATGGCGGCGCTCATGTCAACCGCCGATTGTCTCATGATAACGTGCGCGGGCCTGCTCACCCGTAACCTGTACCGTGTCGCCGTGCCCGGCAGATCGGAGCGCCACTATATCATGGCGGGGCGTGTGTTCGGTGCTGTCGTACTGTTCGGGACGGCCATGATCGCGATGCAGTTCGAAAGCCTGTTCGAGCAGATCAAGTTCCTGTGGGAATTCAACGTCATCTTCGGGGCAAGCTTCTGGCTCGGCATGCTCTGGCGCCGCGCGAATCGCAGAGCGGCGTGGGTTTCGGTCATTGTTACCGTCGGAGCGTTTTTCATACTGCCGATTTTCACACCGGTTCTGGTTCCGAAGCTGGCGACGAATACCAGCCTTTCCCGGACAACCGATCCGAAACCGCTCGTCAGAACATATATTGCCCGCGAGGCCGATGTCGAAGCGCGCGCGGCTGAAATAGCGCGATGGGAGAACATGAACGCCCGCGGCGAGGGTGCCGGCGTACGTCCTGAGCCGCTTGCTGTCGGGCAGCGTTTCACGAAAACCTACACACTTCCCGCACGGGCTATTTTCTGGACCGACGGCGTCCGTATCGATGACAGTGGTGTGAAACGCGGTTACGGGAGGCTCAATGCCGACCTTGTTCTCATCGACGCGCTCGGGTTCGATCTCTCGAAAAATCCTCATGCGCTCAACGAAACAATCCGTGTTATTTTTCGGCTTTTCACGCCGTTTCTCATCATCATCGTCATGGGATTTTTGACAAAGCCGGATGATGCCCGTGTACTCGACCGGTTTTATGCGAAAATGAAGACAACGGTCAGGCTCGACCGTGATGAGGATGCACGCGAGCTCGAACACTCGTATGCGCAACCGCACCGGTTCGATCATCTCAAGTTATTTCCGGACTCAAACTGGGAATTCTGCAGGTGGGATAAAGTCGACAGCATCGGGTTCGGCATCTCAGTCGTTATCGCGTTTGCCATTGTCGGGGCGTTTTTTCTCATCGTGCATATCGGTGGATGAATCATGACATCCGGTAATTTGAATAGATACCGAAACCAGTTCGGCATGACGCCTTTCTCTGTGACTCTATAATCCCGGAGTGATAAAGGGGTTTCTCCCGCATGTAAAGAGAGCGCATTAGATATACTCTGCAAGATTATGCTATAGTAGTATATGTTCCTTTTCGGTATTGGCGTTCTTCATGTCCGAAGGAGGCGATCATATGGCGTATCCGGGCAACACGATAAGCCGCCGGTCATTTTTGAAGGGGTGTGCAGCCGGTTCGGTCGGCCCGGTGCTCGCCTGCGCCCGCAGCGGTCAAGAAAATGCGGGTGACAGACCAAAGCCCAATATTATCTTCATCCTTGCGGATGACCTCGGCTACGGCGACCTGGGATGTTATGGCCAGCGGATGATTCAGACACCGAACATCGACCGGCTTGCCGCCGAAGGCGTGCGTTTTACAGACCACTACGCCGGGAGCACGGTCTGTGCGCCCTCACGGTGCTGTCTGATGACCGGTCTCCATACCGGGCATGCGTATATTCGCGGCAACAGCGAGGTCAAGCCCATGGGGCAGCTCCCGCTCCCCGAAAACACGATGACCGCTGCCAAACTCCTGAAAAATGCGGGGTATTCGACCGCCCTTATCGGGAAGTGGGGGCTTGGCGGGCCCGGATCGAGCGGTATCCCGAACCGTCAGGGATTCGACTATTTTTACGGGTACCTCTGCCAGCGTCATGCCCACAATTACTATACCGAATTTCTGTTCAGGAACGAAGACCGTGTGCCGCTCGAAGGCAACAGGGTCGGCGAATCCCGTCAGGATGGAGCCGGTAAAGCGGTGGAACGCGCACAGTATTCCCATGACCTCTTTACCCGTGAAGCGCTCGATTTTATAAAGCGAAGCCATGAAGCTCCCTTTTTCCTCTACCTTGCATATACCATTCCCCATGCCAACAACGAAGCCGGGAACGAAGGAATGGAAGTTCCGGGCGATGAACCTTACACCGGCCGTGACTGGCCGCAGCCGCAGAAAAACCATGCCGCCATGATAACACGCATGGACCGTGACATAGGGACGCTTCTGGCTCTCCTGAAAGACATGGGAATCGACTCCAACACCGTGATCATGTTTTCGAGCGATAACGGCCCGCACCGTGAGGGAGGAGCCGATCCGGAGTTTTTCGACAGCAACGGCCCCCTCCGCGGCATCAAACGCGACCTGTACGAGGGCGGCATACGGGTGCCTCTCATCGTCCGCTGGACCGGAAAAGTGCCTGCGGGAACGGTTAGCGGGCATGTATCCGCCTTCTGGGATTTTCTGCCGACCGCGGCTGAACTTGCCGGAATACAGGCGCCATCGGAGATAGACGGTATTTCCTATGCGCCCGCTCTCCTTGGAGGAGAACAGGAAAAGCACGATTTCCTGTACTGGGAATTCCATGAGGGCAGCGCCACAAAGCAGGCAGCACGGATGGGCCAGTGGAAAGCGGTTCGACTGCGCCCTTCTGCCGGGATTGAGCTCTACGATCTGGCCGATGATATCGGTGAGGAACGTACTGTCGCGCAGAGAAACCCGGATGTGGTCTCGGCGCTTGACAGATACCTGAAAACGGCGCGTACGGAATCGGATATCTGGAAGATATTCGAGCGAGGATGAGTTCGGGTGGTAAAAAACGGCAAAATTCCATTTAAAGTTCCACATCCGTGAAATTATGCGGCTGCCGGCATGTAATTTTCTAGTACAGAATTCAGACAAAATTTTGTATATTATATATTTGTTTTATATTTCATGATAGTAGCCGGTCTGACAATCGGGCCTTAAAACGAATGTAAAATAATAATAATAATCATAATCATATCAAACGAGAGGAAACTCCAACCGTGATGTTATCCGCAGCCGCCAGTCCCGGCAAGATGCGCCACCGTACGCTCAGAGCCGTTTGCGCCATTTTTACACTCTCCCAACTGTTCTCAATCCCGCTGTTCGCCCAGGAAACCAAGACCGTTACCGCGGTCAAAATCGACAGGCCGGTCAAGCTCGACGGCTTTCTCAGCGAGGAGGTCTGGAAGAATGTCGAACCCCTGACCGACTTTACACAGCTCGATCCCCGCGAGGGCGAACCCGCAACCGAGAAAACAGAGGTACGGGTGCTCTTCGATGACAAAAGTCTCTATATCGGGATTATATGCCACGACAGCGAGCCGGACAAGATTATCCACCACGAACTCGCCTGGGATGGCAACATTACGGACGACGACAGCTTCATCATCGGGCTGGACACCTTCAACGACCAGCGGACCGGGTGTTATTTCGGGATCAATCCAAACGGAGCGCAGGTTGACGCCCTCGTTCGGGGTTTCAAGGATACGAACGATAACTGGAACGCCGTATGGGATGTATCCGCGCGGATCACCGATACAGGCTGGCAGGCCGAAATCGAGATACCGTTCCAGTCCCTCAGGTTCAATAAGCTGGAGGAACAGGTCTGGGGTATCAACTTTATCAGGAATATCCGCCGCAAGAACGAACAGGTCCTCTGGACATCATGGCATCGGGAAGACGGCCCCATGCAGTTGTCCAAAGCGGGTAAACTGCTCGGCCTCGGCAATGTCATGCGCGGCAAACAGGTCGATATCAAACCCTATGTGCTCGGAGGCTTGGAAAAAGAAAGGAACGAGAATGTCGACGATGTTTTCAAGTACGGCATCGACGCCAAGTACCCGCTGACCTCGAACCTGACTCTCGACTTCACCGCAAAAACGGATTTCGCACAGGTCGAAAGCGACGAGGAACAGATCAACCTGACCCGGTTCAGCCTCCAGTATCCCGAAAAACGCGACTTTTTTCTCGAAGGCGCCGAGATTTTCGATTTCACCGAAGGCGGGACGAAAATGTATTACTCGCGACGGATCGGCATCACTCCCGATCCCGACCGTCAGCAGGTCCCGATTCTCGGAGGCATGAAGCTTTCCGGGAAGGCGGGCCCCTACCAGATAGGTGTCATGACCATGCAGACCGAGAGGAAGACGGTGACCACCGCCAGCGGCGTCGACAATGTCTACCCTTCGACCAACTACACTGTGGTGCGGGTCAAGCGCGATGTGCTCGAACAGTCCTATATCGGATTCATTGCCACAACGGTGGAACGTGCGGACGCTCCCGATAATCCGCTCACCGGTGTCGACAGAGTTGACCGGTTCATGAACAAAAAGAGCAACGTGATGCTCGGGGCCGATTTCAACTACCGCACCAGCTCATTCATGAAGAACAAGAACCTGGTCATTCAGGGCTATTTCGCGGGATCGCAAACTCCCGATCTGAACAAGGACAACATCGCCGGCCGTCTCTGGGTAGACTACCCGAACGACACGCTTGACGGTTCCCTGCTTTACCATGGCATCGACAACAACTTCAATCCCGAGATCGGGTTTGTCTCGCGTCCGGGCATACAGCAGCTTTCCGCGGTGCTGAACTACACTCCGCGGGTCAATATCCTCCATGTGAAGAAATTGCTTTTCATGCCGTTCGATTACACCTACCTGATGGATTCGAACACCAGGCTTCTCACCCGTCAGCTTCATACCACGCCCTTCGGCATCCTGTTCGATTCCGACGATAAAATCGATTTCCAGTTTCACGAACACTACGAGTGGCTGGACCAGGACTTCAACATCTTCGGCGATACGGTCATTCCGCAGGGCTCGTACGAGTACATACACGGATTCGCCGAATTCGTGAGCTCGAAAAGCAGGCGACTGTCCGGTAGTCTCTCGACATCGTTCGGTGATCATTACGATGGCACACGCTATCAATACTCCGGCTCATGTACCTACAAAATCAACCAGAACTTCGCCATCGGCCCCTCGATGGAGTATACCGACATAACCGCCGGAAACAGCAGCTTCATCGCACGGCGCTACTCCACACGGTTCGTCGCGAACCTTTCGACGCGGCTTTCGACGAACACGTTTATCCAGTGGAACAACAGTTCCAGAAGGATGAACCTGAATTTCCGCATCCATTACATCCCCAAGATCGGCAGCGATGTCTACGTAGTCTACAATCAGATATGGGATGAGGAGGACGACTACCGGACTCTGCAGAATACGGGGATACTGAAAGTGGATTACCTGTTCAGGTTCTGAGGGCCTCATTCCCGGCCATTTTTCCGCTCGCTGTATTATCAGTCGCGGGCAAGGTGAGTATAAACCCCGGAGGGACAAGCTCTGTCATGTCAGATACCTTCAGGGAGCCAAGATATTCTCACCTCTTTCGCACCCTCGATCTAAACGGGGGGAGAGAGGGGATATCGTGAAGCGACAGAGGTGAGTGTAAAACATTTAATAACTCGACCCTTGGGGCGGGTAGCTCATTATTCGGATTGTTTTATAGGGTATTCGTGAAATAACAGTTTTAAAAAACCGATTAATTTTGCATATTATACAATTGACTGTTGAGTAAATAAACATGAACTGGATCATGTAAAGGAGTATGTTATGGAAATCCGGTATGCACCTGACACTATACGTTTCGAGATGATGAATACGACCGAGCTCAGGGAGAGTTTTTTGCTCGAGGAGATGTTTCTGCCCGGTGAAATCACCATGGTCTACACCGATGTCGACCGTGCAATAGTCGGCTCGGCCGTTCCCACGGGGACTTCGCTGAAACTGGAGGCAGGAGAGGAACTGAAGGCCGAATTCTTCGCCCAGCGCCGTGAGATCGGTGTCATCAACATCGGCGGCGACGGCTCCGTGGTGGTCGACAGCACCGTCTATGACATGGTCAAGCTCGATGCCCTCTATATAGGACGCGGCAGCAGAGACATAGAATTCAGGAGCGTACAGGCCGATAATCCCGCGCGCTTTTACTTCGTCAGCTATCCCGCGCACGCTTCCTATCCGACAACCCATGCCCAAATATCCGCCGCCGAGCCTGCCAGACTGGGCAGTTCACGCGAGTGCAACGAACGCACCATCTACAAGTACATTCATCCCGCCGGAATCAAAAGCTGCCAGCTCGTCATGGGCTGTACGCTCATGGCGGAGGGAAGTGTCTGGAACACCATGCCGGCTCACACCCACGAGCGGCGTTCGGAAATCTACATGTACTTCGATATTCCCGCGGGCGCCGTGGTGTTCAAATTCATCGGCGAACCCTCCGAAACCCGTCACATCGTGGTGAGAAACGGCCAGGCGGTCATTTCCCCGAGCTGGTCGATTCATTCCGGCGTCGGAACCTCGAACTACAGCTTCGTCTGGGCAATGGGCGGCGAAAACCAGGAATTCGGCGATATGGACGGCATCGCTGCGGACGATATGATGTGAGGAAAGACAGGCATAAGGCACAAGGCAGAAGGGAAAGACCTCGATCGGCTGAGACGCGGATGTGGATGACTGAGGCAGGGGGTGAGTGATCGGCGATTCAGAGGCCTGATATAATGCTTTTGTCACGTCTTTTCACTACATGAAGGTTTTTATAACGATCAGTCACTGAAAAGTCGTCTTGTGTCACCTTAATCTACTGCCAAACTTCCGGTGCGAGATTTTACTTCCGACCTTCGAAAGCCGTAGTCCGCTGATTCCTGCATGAAGACCGTCGAGGAATACCGAAAATGCCGCGGGCCAGCGCATTCGATACATGCAGTATACATGGTATACGGTATAATTTGTTCGGTTTCCTGTTAACAGGTAGTGCTGTCGAGCATTCATACAACTGACAGAAGTCAGCAGTCAGTGAAAAAAAGGGTGTGGTCGCTCACTTATTACCGAGAGGTAATATACACAATTTCAGGGTAAAAGTCAAGAGAAAAATAACGTTAGTTTGGTTTAAATGGAATATAAGAAACGATAGCGGTTTTTTATCGGGAAAAATAATTCGTCGGATTCAGTGGTTGTATCTTAATAGTCCATCCACTGGAATTACATATCCACACAATGAAACCGTTTTTCCATGGAATTCGCTCAGACGGATAACGTCTGGTAGATGACCGGGCGGTACTTCGGCGCAGGGATCGGCTTGTTTTCAGTACGTGCAGCCTGCAACCAGAGCTCTTTGGCTTTCTGCACCTCTTTCAACGCCTCCTCGGGAGTTTCACCAAACGCCGAGCAGGCCACCAGGTCCGGGATATCGGCGATGTACCTACCGTCCTCCTCAGAATAGAAAATGTTTATATGGTAGTCTCGCATTATTCCTCCTTTTTATTCCGGGGATGAATCCCCGGTCTATTTCCGAAAAGTCCCTGCCGGGACTCTATTCCCCTCAGTGCCTTAGTGTCTCAGTGCCATGTCTTTTCACTTGTGCCTTTTGCCTTGTGCCTTGTGCCTTGTTTTTCCCCCTTATGCCTTGTGCCTTGTTTTTCACTTCTTGAAACATATCGAATACACATCCGCATCCTTCATGACGAACCGGAGCTTTACCGGCCTGCCCGCAAGGGCGCTCACATCGGCGCCGTTCTTCCAGGTGACCGTCCGCTCGACTGAATCGCCGATGATTTCGTCCGCATCGTCGAGACTGTAGCCCGGAATGGCTTTCCCGGAGGCATCCTGGATTTCGGCCTTGACCCATCCTGCCGCCGAAGTCGAGAAATTGATGATGAGCCTGCTTCCTTTGAATGTCAGCGGCTTTGTCACCATCTCGCCGCCGGCGTATGGGGCATTCACCGACACGAACCCGTCGGTGCGGAGGGTGAACCGGAGGAGATGGCACGTTGGCTGGGCGTAGTGCGCCTGCTTGTAGATCGAAATCTCGTCCGGGCCGGTCGGAACGATGCCCCATGCGGTCATTCCCGCGCGTGAAGCCCAGTTGCCGAGGTCGGTGCCGGGCCGTATGAAGCCCTCCATGAATGTGCGGTCGTAATGGCTGCCTCCGCGGCTGGTCATGAAAACCGCCTCGGCGCAGTCGCTCTTGTATGTTTCGTTGACTCCGAGGGAATGCGCCTGTTCGTCGGTCAGGACTTTCCGTCCCGGCATGAAGCGCATGGGAATGGCGATATATATGTGCGGCGCGCGGAAGTACGGCGATGTCTGGTTCGTATAGAGATGTTCGACCGGTGTATCGCCGAAATCCATCGGTACCGGTTTCGTCCAGGTCAGGAAATCGGTCGAGGTGGTTCTGCTGATGGTGCGGAATCCCTTGAATTCCCCCGATGTCCATGTGCGGAAGTAGCAGACATACCGCTGCTCGTGATCCGACCAGAACGCCACATTCTGGGAATCGAACGCCCCCTCGGTGATGAGCGGCTGTTCGCGGAGTTTTTTCCATCTGATACCGTCCGGAGATACGAATGCGACAAGACCGCTCTCGCTTGTCCCGCTGAGCGCTTTGTAGCGTTCTGACTGCGGAATTCCGGGCTTCGTGTCGAGAAACGGGGCGAAGTTGTGAGAAAACGGCGGGGCGTTTGCGAGGATGACATTGTTCTTCTTTGTTCCCTGAACCTCGATGAGGCCGAGATCGAGTTTGACCCATCGGATGCCGTCGCTGCTCTCGGCGTAACAGGTCACCTCTTTGTCGGAACCGTCCGCACCCGCCACAGGGAGACCGCGATAGTACATGCGATAGGTGTCCCCGTCCTTGATGACGGTGATGTAGCCGACGAACGGACCCTCCCACGGGTTATCGAACCTGAGCACTACTTCCGACTGCCGGGGTTCGTGGAGCTTGAGATGTGTTCCTTCCATGTTCTCAATGAGGAAGCGGTCGACAAAAAGTTCGAGCCGTGAACCGATATCGATGACCGGTTCGGCTGCATGAGCCCGTGACGGGAACAGGCTGAGAGTGCATGCAAATAACAGGCATATGAGAATGAGGCGCTTGATCGCCGATGGCTGGGATGTTTGCTGGGTCATGGTATGCGCTCCTTTTTTTCTGTTTAGTGATACGGATTGATTATCATAATAACATGCATTATTATAATCAAGTAAAGCAAAAAAAATCAGTTTTAGGTTGACAGTTCCGCAGCTTTCGTTCATTTTTGGGGGACACTGGGATTATCTGCTTGTTCAATTAAAGCAGAATACCTTAAAATGGTGTGTTATTGCTATAATTCATAGTTAAGATAGAACTGCAGGGGTTTAGTAAATCGCTGCCGGTGTGTGTTTCCCGTTGAAAAGCCCCGAATGAACGAGCGGTTTTCGGAAAAAGAAGTGCAGCTGTCCGAGCACATTGAAAATGTGTGAGTTCTGCGCTTCCCGAAAATTGCGAAGTAAATGAGGAATCAGGCTTTTCGCGGTGCGCCCTTTCCTTTGGTTTCTTTCCTTCGGGCGAGCAAAGGAAAGAAACGTAATTGAATACAATATTAATTGAATAACAATATTAAGGTTTATGAAAGGTCCTGACCGTCATGAATATGAGAAGAAGTAAAGTATTGCATAAGCTCCGCAGCGGCGAGGTGGTGAACTGCTTCAAGCTGAACCTTGCCGATGGCCGCGCCGCGGAAATTGCCGCCATTGCCGGGTTCGACTGCATCTGGGTATGCATGGAGCATGTTGCGAACGACTGGGAGGTCATCGAAAAGCAGATATGGGCGTCCAAGTCATACGACACCGATGTGATGGTTCGTGTCTCCCGCGGCGGGTACAGCGATTATGTGCGTCCGCTCGAACTCGATGCTTCGGGAATCATGGTGCCGCATCTCATGAGTGTCGAGGATGCCCGTCAGGTGGTGCGCATGACACGGTTCCATCCGGTCGGGCGGCGCCCTGTGGACGGCGGCAATGCGGACGGGGCTTACTGTTCCATCGAATTCAGGGAATACCTCCGCCAAGCCAACGAGGAGCGTTTCGTCGTCGTTCAGATCGAGGACCCCGAACCGCTCGAAGAGCTCGATGCAATCGCTTCGGTCGATGGTATCGACATGCTCTTTTTCGGGCCGGGGGATTTCAGCCATGGCATCGGAGTTCCGGGTGAGTGGAATCACCCGAAAATTCTCGAAGCGCGCAAGCGGGTTGTCGAAGCCGCTCTTGCCCATGGCAGGTTCGCCGGTACGGTCGGCGGGCTCTGGAATCTCGAAGAGCTCATCGCCATGGGATACCGGTTTATCAATCTCGGCGCCGATGTGCTCGCTCTCAACGAATATGCGGGAAAACTCATCGATGGATTCAGACAGGCAACGAAATGAACTGACAATAATAAAGGATCGGGTATGAACATAAAAAGAACGCTGTATCGCTCTGTATTGATGACCATGCTGTATATAATTGTGTCGGGATTTATAGGTGTATTATGCGCTGCGGCCGGAGAGGAACCCAAAGGAACGGATAACGGGGATGCAATCCATACCATCGTACCTCCGGATGCCGAATTCCGTCTCCTCCTCGACGGTACTGCTGAAAAGCCGGGACTCACCTTCACCGAGGGGCCTTCCTGGATGAACGGGAAGCTCTATTTCTCGAATTATTACATGTTCTGGAAAGAGTGGGGTTCGAGCGACGAGGGCGGGCTGATTGTCATCGATCCCGATGGCGCGCACCGTGTGCTCAACAAAAATATCCAGACCTGCGGAACGATTCCGATGGCGAGCGGCAACCTCGCGGTCTGCGACCTGAGGGCACGGTCGATTGTGGAGATCGACCCCCGGGGCACCGTACTCAGGACACTCGCAGATTCCTTTGAGGGAAGCCATCTCGGAATGCCCAATGACATCGTGGTCGACAGCAAGGGCGGCATCTATTTCACCGATCCGAACAACGGGCCAAAAAAAGCGAAAAAACTGCGGGGCAACACCATTTTTTACCTGAACCCGAAAGGGAAACTCATGAGAGTCGCCGGCTGGAATGATTTTGGCTTCCCCAACGGGTGTGTGCTCAGCCCGGACGGCAGGTATTTCTATGTGGACGATTCCGAGACCACCAGGGTGTGGGTGTACGATGTCGGCGAGGATGGCGCTCTGTCGAACAGGCGGCAGTTTGCCGAGCTGCGCCTGCCGAAGGAGCTGCTCAAAGAGAAAAATCCGCGGAGCAATGCGGACGGCATGACTGTCGATATGCTCGGGAATGTGTATGTCGCAGTGCCGATGGGGGTTCAGGTTTTCGATAAAACCGGCGGATATATCGGTGTCATCGTGTTTCCGGGCCCGCCATCGAACTGTATTTTCGGGGGCGAGGACATGAAAACACTCTTCGCCACCTGTCGTGACAGAATATACTCCGTCCGGACGAACGTGGCCGGTCTTGCCTACCCGCCGGAAAAATGAGTGGTAAAAGTGACAGAATGGCAGAGATGAATGCCGCTGACTATTGCTCAATGTCAGGCTGAGGTTATCGTCCGATGTATCCAGCCCCTGCTCTTCATCCTCAAGGCATTAAATCTCTATGATCATGGCGCCCGTCTAAACACTGTCGGAGCAGAAAGGTAAGGGCAACCCACGCTGTTGCCCTTTTAACAGCGTAAGTAATGTCGTAGGGGCAATTCATGAATTGCCCGTTGGATTTCCCCCTTTAATTCCCTTTGACTTGTATCATGGCAGGGGAGATGCCGTCAGGCATGGGGAATCCATAGTGTTTCAGTAGTTCGGTACATTCCGATATTTTTAATTGACATTTTATTACGGCAATTCTATTTTGTTCAAGTTGGAAGAAGCTTCATCAGGTTTATATATAAGAGAACAGTTTGTTGCGGAGAATAATCATGAAAAAGAAATTCATTTACTACAAAGAAGACGATATGTGGATCGGTTGGCTGGAAGAACATCCTGACTATAGAACTCAGGGTAAAACTCTCACCGAATTGAAGGATAACCTCAAGGATATTTTTGATGAACTCAACAGTGGTCGAATTCCAGCGGTTCGCAAGGTTGGGGAACTCGTAATCTAATGAAGCGGACAGAATTAATACGAACGATAACATAAATGGGTTGTATTCTCATCAGACATGGTAGTAAACACGACTGGTATCAGAATACAGCCACCAAAATGTCACAACCAATCCCCCGGTACAAAGCGATTATGGAGATCCTCGCGCGGAATATTATAAAGAATCTTAACGAATAACCAGAAAAAAGGTAATACTGCCGTAAAGCGATGAAAAATAGGTGAGTATTATATGGAAACAATATAAACAGTAGTTCAACCCATGAATATGGATTCTGAAACTGGCAGCCTTGGTATCGACTCGGGCAACAAGTACATCTACAACTCTGGTGTCGTTACTCTCGGGCGAGGAATTGGCGCGAGAGTCATCTCTACCATCCCTGCCGAATCCCCAATCGTGGAGGACGAGGCGATATTAGGGAACTTCTTTGGCGTATGGAACCAAGAGAGCCGAGAGGAAATTACACTGAATCTTACAATTCACGGCGAAGAATGGCTGGAAGGTACATCAGATCCTCCGTACCGGTTTCCGTCCCAATTGGGAAAACTAAATAAAAAAAGGACCGTCATCTGCTTATGAGCCTAGGAACCTCTTTCTACTATATCTCCTCGGCACACACTCACCTACGGAACCTGCTTCGTTCCTATGCAAAACTAACGTCTGTCGTAGGGCCACTACTTCCATTCAATGAAGAGAAGGGGCATTTGATCTTCCATGTTCCTAGCCCAGAGTGCTACACGTATTTTGATGCGTGCTTGATTGCATTACGGGCCTTCGCAGATTCGATTAGATTTACGGTTTGGAGAGTCCTGCAGCGAGGGCAAGGAGTTCCAAGGAATATATCTAGCTTGCTCAAAGCTGACCTACCACCGGAGCTTAGTAAATGTATTAGGGACTACGTAGAAGGCCCATTTGATGATATTCTCCGTTACCGCGACAACACCCTCCACTATGCTCCTGTCGCGGTTTGCGACAATACAAGGCTCATATGGTCACGAAAGATAATCCACGCCGAGATTTGGCTGCCGGCCAATCTAGAGGTCAGGTCGCACGAAAGGTTCGAGTACCGAGACCAAAAGGACGCTTATAGATATGCTAAGCGACTATTGGAACAAACTGTAGAATTTGCTGATGCATTCTATGATGCAGTAGGTAAGATTAGACATGAATACTCAAAACAGGTAAGGGGCTAATTTGTCACTCAACGAGGACATTCGCGACTGTCGCCGCTCCGGCCCGTCAGCTTTTCGTTAATTCATCTCCCACTCACCGCCTACCTACAAACCTGCACCTGTCCACAATCCTGAAATAGTAAGTCCTGCCTTCCGGCTTATCCGTGTGCCTGCGCTGGATTATCCCTTTCTGATAGCGTACTTTCCCGGTTCCACAGTAAGGTTAGAGCTCGTTCAAGCATGTTGGTTCAATCAATACAGTGCTCTGCCCCCGAATTCTTCGTTATGATAGTACCCATCACGCTTCCACGATCCCGATCGGCTGATTGGTCATCCATTTCCCTTTGGTAAAATCGGGGAAATCGACCGGTTTGCTTTTGTTGGCTATCGACTGTTCGGTGAGGGGCGATATGACGCTCCATGTCGCGGCGTCGTACACATCCTCTGGAGTCTGCGTCTTGTTCCTCACCGCCTTGACAAACTGGTGTATCTCCATGTAATCCCCGCCGCCGTGACCGTAGTTCTTCGCGACAGGCCCGAGCTTCTTCCACATGGGATGCTCAAATTCCTCCGCGTACGCGTCGATATCCTCCCAGGTGTGTTCTTTCGGGCTGCGGCCGTCGATATAGATTTTGTCGAGCGTTCCCGAATAGATTCCTTCCGTGCCCTGAACCCGGAAAATGAGGTCGTACGGTCGCGGCGACTGGGTATCGTGGTACAGCGTCACCGTAAGACCGTTGTGTGTGCGGATGAGCGTCGTATTGATATCGCCGAGAGCGAAGTTCATTTTGGCGTTCGGGTGGTTCGGGCCGAATTTTTTGGTGATCTCGTGATTGAGCCCCCGTGATTTGGTGCTCATCGAGACGAGGTATTCGAACCGGTCGCCGCGGTTGATATCGGCCCACCACGCGATAGGGCCTATCGGGTGAGTCGGGTAGAGGTTGCCGTTACGGGTGACGGAATGCTTGCCGCGCCAGAGAAGGTTGCCGTTCTGGTCGAACTTGACAAACCGGACATCGTGCTGGTATCCCGCTTCGAAATGGAGGAGCTCGCCGAACAGATTCTGACGGATCATGGTGAGCACCATCATGACATTGCGGAAATAGTTGACGTTTTCGAGCATCATGCAGGGTTTGCCGGTCTGTTCCGATGTTTCGACAAGCTCCCAGCATTCGTCGATGGTCACACAGGCCGGAACCTCCGTGGCGCCGTACTTTCCTGCTTTCATGGCAGCCACCATGACCGGCGTATGCCATTCCCAGGGGGTCGCTGTCAGGACGGCGTCGAGATCGTTGCGTTCGGCCATCCGCTTGAAATCCCACGGACCGCGGGAGTAGCCTTCGGGTCTGGGACGGCCTTTGTCGGTAACGATTGTCTGGGCGCGTGCGAGATGATCCGCATCGATGTCGCAGATTGCCGGTATCTGGACGCCTTCGATGTCGAGCAGGATTTGCAGGAGGCCTGTCCCGCGCGACCCGACGCCGACAACACCGATACGGACGGGATTTCCTGCCTCTTTCCCGGCGGCGTGAGCTTGTGATTGGAGCGCTGAAGCGGCGATTACTGCGGTTGCCCCGCTTTTGATAAAATCTCTTCGTTTCATGTCTCCGGACATTACGTGTGCCTCCTTGAGAATATAAATCCGGCTGCATGCCGGAACCGCTCATATAATCGGGCGATTTTTTGTTTGAGTGATCCGATGAAGCGTACGATTGCGAACGCAACCCTCACCAGAAACCTGATGAGCTTGAATAAAAGGGTCAATAACCAGAAAAACAACGCAATCGCCCCAATAATCTGACCGATACGGAGACATATCCGGCTCCAGGTCAGTTTCACCTGTCCTGTGTACCGTGCAGTTCGACTGTTTGTTGTATTCGGTGCCTTGCCCCTGTTCATGGTACTCACCATTTCTTATTTTTTACCCGGGTTATTCAGAAATTTTATGAAACGCTGATTATCGCGGATTAATTATTGCGATTTTCCCCTCCGCCGATGCATATACTGGGAGTTTTGTAAAAACACTATATGTCTTGATATAGGTAGGCTGTCAAAGGTCGGCACAAAGTGCCGATATACATGCCCTTGACAGCAATAAAACAACAAATTTTGTCATCGGGCGCGTGAAAAAGACATTTTTTCACAGCCCTCTTAGTATAATCACAGGGATGTCAGGATTCAAGCAGTTCATGTATGTCGTCACGGTCGAGTGCGACCGGATTATTCTTGTTATCCGAGCCATCGATGATTTTTTCCCTGTCGGAAACAGGTATGGTAAACTCTTTCAATGGGGGAATATGAAGCATTTCCGCCCATTCACCGATTTTTTGAACGAGAAGGTCGCAGGAACGGTATATATCGTCATTGTCGCTTCCCGATAAGAGTGAGCCGACAGCCGCATATTTTTTCAGAAATGGCTCTCCTGCCGCTCCGAGAGTTTCGAGTTTCTTGACCGTGAGCCGTGTCGCCGGGCCGATGAGCGTTCCGCAGATTACTCCGTGAGAGATATCGAAATATCCCCCGACAGCAGAAGCGATGCCGTGCACGATACCGAGTCCTGCGTTGGCAAGGGTGAGACCCGACATATGAGCCGCATAAGCCATACCCGTTCGTGATTCGATGTTATGGCTGCCGTTCCGGTATGCCTCGACGAGCGAATCTCTGATGAATCCGAGACCGCTCCACGCGAGGGCGTCGGTCATGGGATTCGCCTTTGTTGAAACGTACGATTCCAGGAGCTGGGTGAAGGCATCCATGCCACATGCCGCGGTGACCGGGGGAGGGCAGGAAAGCATGAGCTCGGGATCGATCACCGCCGCATCGGGAACAAAGTTGTCATGGCGCAGCGATTTTTTGAATCCGTTGGCCCCGACACGGCTCAAAACGGCGTTTTTCGTCGCTTCGCTCCCGGTTCCGGCGGTTGTCGGAACTGCGATGAAAGGTACTTTATTGCCGCTGTGACGGACGCCGCTGCCGACACCTTCGAGGTAATCGACCACCGATCCCGGCTGAACAAGCATCGCCGAGATTGCCTTGCCCGCATCGATGGCGCTTCCGCCCCCGATGGACAGAACCATATCGACGGTTTTATCCCTGAATTTCGCTACGGTGCTGTCGACCAGCCCGGGAGAGGGTTCTCCGCTCACCATGATGTCATGGAAGGTAATCGCACGTTTCGAAAGCGTTTCACGGAATTCGTTCCATTTCGCGGTAGCCCTGAAAGAACGGGACCCGGTGATTACAAGCACGGTTTTTACCTGTGCGTTTAAAAGCTTATCGATTTTACTGAACGATCCGGCGCCGAAATATATATGGGGCGCCCGTGCAAAGGTAAAAGCCTGAATCACCATTCCTTCCTTTCTTTTGGACAGACAACAGTATAGGAGACGGCCGTGCGGGGCTGCGCCATCCAGCCGGCCACCGTATCCCTCCATGTAAGATAGTGCTGCGTGGATCTATGAAATGTCACCGCTTCGGCGGATTCGAATACCTCGTAGAGCAGAAAACAGGACGGGTCGTCCTTACTCTGGAGCACATCAAACCGGAGGTTGCCGGGCTCCCGTACTGAACCCTCGTGATTAGCAGTTGTTGCTTCGATAAAATCCGTTATATGTTCTTTTATTACGTGGACGGTCACACAGTTTACAATCATAGGGTACCTCGCTGATAACATGAAGAAAATGCTTTGATTATTGGAATCTTTCATGGTTTTTCCGACAATCGGTCATTATATGTTCCCTCGGAATTTGCCTGTCAGCCCTCGCAGATTTTCCGCATGATATCCCGGTAATAACAGAAATTTTCAAAGGGAACATCCGGTGGTGTTTCGTGATCGAGTGTGGGAATATAGCCGCCTGTTTCGAGCATCGGCGGAACTATGCGGTATACTTCCTCCTCGATGGCCTTTTTCGAGACGGCCAGGGCGCGCTTGTCGATGCCGCCCCAGATGACGAAGTTCCTGCCATATGTTTTCCTGACATCGAGTACATTCATTCCGGCCTGAACCTCAAAGGGATACATGGCGTCGATTCCGAGTTCGATGAAGAGCGGAATGAGCTCATCCACCTTGCCGTCGCTGTCGGCAACCAGGAACGGCACATTGTGTTTACGGAAATGCTCGATTACCCTGCGGTAGGGCGGCATCATGAATTTCCGAAAAAATTCAGGCGATATGAGCGACCCGCCCCGGTATGCCATGTCCTCGAAGAAATGGATGCAATCGGGAGTCACCTGTTCAAGTACCGGCGTGGTGAGCTCGATGATGAAGTCGGCGTAATAGTCCATCATTTCATGGATCCATGCGGGATCATCATAAAATCCCATAAGAAGCGCCTCGGGTCCTACCCATTCCCTGATGGGGCCGAAAAAACCGATGGTGCGCCCGCTTCCCATATATACCGGGTATGTCCGTTCCGCGAGATTCTTGACCCTGATATCCCATGCATGAGGGAAACGTGACGGTGTTTTCGGGTCCAGACGGGTCTTGAATAACCGGAAGCTCTCACGGTCTTTTACGGGGAAGCCATAAAAATAGGGAATGGAGCGGCTTCCCTTGGCGAGCTTGACCTTCACGCCGCGCCAGTCGATCTTTATAACATAACTGTCGTTTTCCTCGATGATCTGTTCTCTGAATACAGGATGGATTTCCTCGTCCACACCTAAATTTTCATAACGGTCGAGGCCGAAATACGTGTGAAAATCAGCGCGCTTGGGATAACCTTCGGTATACCAGCGGTCGTAGGTCTCAGGCCAGCAGACAAGCTCACGGTAAGGAGGTCTGTCCGGGTTCCCGAATCGCATGGTTTCATGGAAACGTTCTTTTTCGGTCATGAATTTTCGTTCTCCTTGTGACAGAGGTGCTTTATCGCTGCAGGTATGATGGTTCCACCCAGTGAGGAGCTCTCGGTCGATCGGGATGTCATTTCTTACATAATAATAAATAATCCCTTGAAGTTCCACTGAGTTTTTGGATAAAAGAACTTCCCGCTGTGTGCAGAAGGGCGGTTCATGCCCATAACCTGAAATATTCGTACTGCTTCCAAGATACAGATACCGGAATAAAAAAAGAGGGAATCATATTTCATATTCCCTCTGAGTGATTGCATATATAATGTAATAGCAGTGTCGAATTATTTGACCATAAGCATCGATCTGGTATCAGAACGGTTGTTCTGGATCATCCGTACGAAATACACCCCGGTTGTGACTTCGATACCCGCATCGTCCGTGCCGTTCCATATCGCTGAATACCGTCCCGCTTCCCGTGAATCGTCAACGAGCGTCCTGACAAGCTGGCCGAGAGTATTGTAGATGACAATTCTGACATTTCCCGGTTTATCGACCGAATAGGCTATGGTCGTGCTCATGTTGAACGGATTGGGGAAGTTCTGCGACAGGCCGAATGAAAGCGGCAGCGTTTCACCGGAGGAGCCGATCTTCCCTGCAATCGACCTGTTATCTATTGCAGCAGCCAGATGGTTGTTGAGATAATCCCTCATCTCGATACCTGCAAGATCGATGGTAAATGCGCCGTCGCGGATAACCTCGAATTCAATTTCGAGGAGGTTTTCACCGGCAATCGTAATACCCCTGCTTGTACTGCCAAGGACGACAGCGCTGGCAGTAAGGTTGTTCCGGTCAGTTTTATAGAGCACCGGGAGTTTGACATCATCTCTCTCAAAAGCCGAACCGGTAGTGACATTCGTTATCTTCAGGATTTCATCGGAATAGGTGAGGTTGATTTCCGAGCTCAGGAATCCTTCCACCCGTCCGGGATTGAATGACACCGTAAATGTATCGCCGACCTGATAATCCTTGTCTTTCCAGCTCAGCCCGGAAACCGAATCCGTGGGGATACGTTTTGATACGACAATGGGTTTATCGGCATAACTGGAGATAACGGAATTGTACCAGTTGTACATCATGGCAAATACGGTGTGGTCCTCATAGTCGGTAATCCCGTCCGGCGTATAAGGATATATCTCGTTTGACCAGGGAGGATATCCGGCCATGCTGTATTGTTCGGGTTTTCCGACAATATCGCCTTTCATGTTTCCGGCGTTCCAATAGGCAACAAATTGTGTATAATCGGCAAAGTCGATTGACATGTCACCGTCAAAATCACCCAGAAGGTTCGACAAATGCCTGATTGCCTCCTGGCCTGTTGGTTTGGGGGCGACAGCGATATCGGAAAAATGAGCGACTTTACCGGTGATGACCTGCGCCTGCTCGTCTATGAGTATGTTATAAATGCCTTCCAGTATGAGGTCTCCTTCGGGATTTACGAAAAACAGGCTCAGATCGGCGGGCTCTATTCCGAGCTCATCGAGCACTTCTTTCTTGTAAGGAATGGTAACATCGATAGGTGTTTTAAAGTAATAGGTGGAGAATTCTTTTCCGTTGGAACTAACTTCAAACGATACGGCGGAGATAATGGTGCCTCCGAATGCGACTTCCTCCTGCTCTTTGTTCACCTCGGCATAGGACGGCAGTTTCATGGTAATCATGATATCGTCAGCCAGTGAACCCTCAGGAAAATGCAGCTTCATCCCGTTCAGGAACTTATAGGGGTACTGGAATCCAAAGATAAGCAACGTTTCGTTTTCCTTAACGGGGAACTGGTATACTTCGTATTCCGGTTCGGGTGCCGGTTTTGGCTTTACCGTGACCGGTGCTTTTACCGAAACTCCGCCGAATGAAGCGACAACATAACCGTTTCCGACTGTAAGGGCATTGAATTCGCCTCCATCACTGATTGTTCCTATACCGCCTTCCACCGACCAGTTAATGCTTCCGTTGATAATGTTTCCATCGGTATCGTACGCCCAGGCCGTAAACTGCATTGTTTGTTCAATCACGATATCAGACATATTCGGAATAATCACGAGAGTTTTAACAATCGGTCCTGGCGTTGTGACGGTTACGGGAACCTCGGCTGTAACAGCGCCCGATGAGGCAATTACGGAGCCGCTGCCTGCGGTTGTGGCCGTGAAAAGCCCATTCTCGTCGATAGTACCGATGTCCCCTGCAACCGACCACGAAATCTCGGCTTCCATGGCGGTGCTGTCGGCATCGAACGCTGTGGCGGTGAATTGTACGGTTTCGCCTGTGAGTATATCCGCCGATGCCGGGGTGATGGTTATAGAGGCGAGCACTGGCGCAGGCTTCACAACAGATACAGGGACCTCGACGGTGACAGAGTCCGATGAAGCGATAACGGAGCCGCTGCCCGGAGTAGTGGCCGTGAACAGCCCGTTCCGGTCGATGGTACCGATGTCCCCTGCAACCGACCACGAAATCTCGGCTTCCATGGCGGTACCGTCGGCGTCGAGCGCTGTGGCGGTAAACTGTACGGTCTCTCCCGAGAGGATATCCGCCGATGCCGGAGTGATGGTTATCGAGGTGAGTACCGGCGCAGGATTCGCGACAGTTACGGGAACCTCGGCTGTAACTGAACCAGACGAAGCGATAACGGTACCGCTGCCCGGAGAAGTGGATGTGAACAGCCCGTTCCGGTCGATGGTACCGATGTCCCCCGAAACCGACCATGAAATCTCGGCTTCCATGGCGGTACCGTCGGCATCGAGCGCTGTGGCGGTGAACTGTACGGTCTCTCCCGAGAGGATATCCGCCGATGCCGGGGTGATGGTTATCGAGGCGAGCGCTGGCGCAGGATTCGCGACAGTTACGGGAACTTCGGCAGTGACAGTGCCCGAAGAGGCGATTACGGAGCCGCTGCCTGCGGTGGTTGCCGTGAACAGCCCGTTCTGATCGATTGTACCGATGTTCCCCGTAACCGACCACGAAATCGATGTCTGCATGATAGAATTATTGGTATCGAAAGATGTGGCGCTGAACTGCACAGTCTCACCGGTGAGAACACTTGCCGATCCAGGGGTGATCGCTATGGCGCCGAGTGCCGGCAGAGGAGCGGAAACCGTAACCGATGCCACTGCCGTAACAGAGCCCGACGATGCGATGATAGAACCGCTGCCTTCGGTCGTTGCCGTAAATAACCCGTTCTGGTCGATGCCGCCGATTCCTCCCGAAACCGACCATGAAACGGAAGCTGCAACGATATTCCCGTCGCCATCATATGCACGGGCGGAAAACCGGAGAGAACCACCGGTGGTAACCGAGCCTTCTCCAGGTGTTATTACAAGCGATGTTATGCCGGATTTTGGTTTTGATTCATTGATGACGATAATCGAAGCTTTTGCCGAAATGCCTCCGATTGAGGCAATAATCTGTCCGCTGCCCGGAGTTGTAGCGGTAAAGTTTCCATTATTGTTAATGGTTCCGACAGAACCCTCGACAGACCAGCTAATTCCTGCGATTATAACCGTACCGTCAGCATCGTAAGCCGTGGCGCTGAAATAAATTGAATTTCCGACCGTGACAGAACTATTGCCGGGCGAGATTACGATCGATGAGATGGGTTTTGATTCTTGAATAACGGTTACCAGGGCTTTGGCCGAAATGCTTCCGGCAGAAGCGACGACATTTCCGCTGCCATAGGTTGTAGCGGTAAAGTTTCCATTATTGTTAATGGTTCCGACAGAACCCTCGACAGACCAGCCTATTGCGGTGTTAACAATCAAACCGTCGGCATCGTAAGCCGTGGCGCTGAAATGAATCGATTTACCGACCGTAACAGAACCATTGCCGGGAGATATTACGAGTGATGTTATAACCTTTTCTTTCTTTTTAACCGTAACTGAAACACGGTGCGTTATCTCGCCTGCGGAAGCGATAACAAATCCCGTACCGGTATTCGTCGCAATAAAATCGCCATCAGCACTGATTGTTCCGATATTTCCTTCGACAGACCAGCTTATCCCGGCGGTCATGGTTTTGCTTTTAGCATCATATGCTGTTGCGGTAAACCGGATGGTCTCACCAGTAAACAGCGTCGTCGATGCAGGATAAATCGCTATCGAGGTAAGCAACGGCGGAGGATCGATGACCGTGACCGGAACATTCGCTGAGATTTCACCGGAAGAAGCGATTACAGCGCCGTTCCCGGCAATCGTCGCCATAAATAATCCGTCCTGACTGATGGTGCCGACACCGCCGGTAACCGACCAGGTAATCGGTACAACCATGACAGTGCCTTTGGTGTCATAGCCAGTCGCGGTGAACTGTGCTGTTCCGCCGGTGAGAACATTCTCCGTTTCCGGTGAAATTACAATCGATCCGAGCACCGGAGGAGGTACGGAAACCGTGACCGGAACATTCGCAGAAATTCCTCCGGAGGACGCGATCACAAAGCCGTTCCCTGCAGCTGTAGCCGTAAATAATCCGTTCTGATCTATGGAGCCGATTCCACCGGTAACCGACCAGGAAATCGGCACAGCCATTAAAGCGCCTTTGGAGTCGTATGAAGTTGTGGTAAACCGAACAGTCCCGTTCGTAAAGGTACTTGCTGAAGCCGGGGAGATAACAATAGAACCGAGCACAGGCGGAGGCACTGAGACTGTGACCGGAACATTGGCTGAAATTCCACCGGAGGAAGCGACTACTGAGCCGTTCCCTGCGGTTGTTGCCGTAAATAAACCGCTCTGATCGACGGAACCGATTCCACCGGTAACCGACCAGGAAATCGGCGCAGCCATGACAGCCCCCGTGATGTCATAGGCAGTCGCTGTAAACTGCACTGTCCAGTTTATAAGAACATCAGCCGAGGCCGGGGATATCACGATCGACCCGAGCACCGGCGGCGGTACGGAGACTGAGACCGGAACATTCGCAGAAATTCCGCCTGAGGAAGCGACCACGGAGCCGTTCCCGGCAGTTGTCGCAGTGAACAGACCGGTTGTGCTGACAGTGCCGATTCCACCGGTGACCGACCAGGTGATAGGCACCGCCATGACAGCACCCTTTGTGTCATAACCGGTCGCGGTGAACTGAGCGGTTTCATCGGTGAGAAGATTTGCCGAGGCCGGGGAAATCACGATCGATCCAAGCACCGGCGGCGGATCAGAGACCGTAACCGGAGCAGCAGCTGAAATTTCGCCGGATGAAGCAACTGCAGAGCCATTTCCCGCAGTCATGGCGGTGAATAATCCGTTCTGATCGATTGAGCCGATTCCACCGGTGACCGACCAGGTTATCGGTACCACCATGACAGCGCCCGTAGTGTCGTAGGCAGTTGCGGTAAACTGCGCTGTTCCACCGGTAAGGACATCGGCCGAGGCCGGAGATATTACTATCGACCCAAGCACCGGCGGGGGAGCAGTGACGGTAAAAAGGAAAGTTGTTGTAATATCACCGGAAGAAGCGACCACAGTGCCGTTCCCGGCGGTTGTCGCAGTAAACAGACCGGTCTGACTGATGATGCCGATTCCGCCGGTAACAGACCAGGTTATCGGTACCACCATAACAGCACCCTTGGTGTCATAGGAAGTTGCGGTAAACTGTTTAGTTGCACCAGTAAAAAGATTCGTTATTGTCGGGGCAATCACAATCGATCCGAGCACCGGAGGCAGGTCTGCAACGGTTACGGGAACATTCGCTGAGATTCCGCCGGAGGAAGCGACCACCGTGCCGTTCCCGGCAGTTGTCGCAGTGAACAGTCCGGTCGCACTGACAGTGCCGATTCCGCCGGTGACAGACCAGGTGATAGGCACTGCCATGATATTACCTTTGGTGTCATAGCCTGTTGCTGTAAACTGTCTGGTCCCGCCGGTGAGAAGATTTGCCGAGGTTGGGGCAATCACAATCGACCCGAGTACAGGAGGTGGATCGGCAACCGTAATCGTAGCGCTCGCATGTATGGTACCGGAGGTAGCGACCACCGTACCGTTCCCGGCAGTTGTCGCGGTGAACAGTCCGGTCGCACTGACAGTGCCGACCCCGCCGGTGACAGACCATGTTATCGGCACCACCATGATATTGCCTTTGGTGTCATAGCCTGTTGCTGAAAACTGTCTGGTCCCGCCGGTGAGAAGATTTGCCG
>JAJFUH010000084.1 GCA_021372535.1 bacterium | reverse complement strand
GTGCTGTTTTTTGTTTTTCTCGCGGGTTTTACCTGGAAATGCCTGTGGGATGCCATCGTTGCGCAGCGGGTAAAAACGGCTCTCGATCTCGATGTTTTATGGCATGCATTTTTGGGGAATGAGTTATTACTTCTGGTATATATGACGGTTATGCCTTTTTTGGGGCTCGTGATTCCCGTAAAATGGAAAGAAACCATTTGATAATTTTTCCCGAAATATATATATTATCACCGTGTAAATAGTGCGCTCATGGCCCAATGGATTAAGGCATCTGACTACGGATCAGAGGATTGGGGGTTCAAGTCCTCCTGGGCGCACCATAGAACTGATACGGACTTGCGATATGTATCGTGAGTTTTTTTTATGCGTCCGTTACAAAAAATCAGTTCGGTGTTTTCTTCCCAAAAAATCTTTATTATGCACTTTTAGACTGAGTCGAAGTTGTGTTTTTTTAATTGGGAAATAGTACAATAAAGTGTATAAAAATAATGATAGGTTTCCTGATCAACAAAACGTATCCTTCCGCAGCCAATTCATTGGATGGATACAAGCCGGATGCAAGTGTCCGGTATAGGCCAAGGATGTGACAGCGCCCGCGTATATTCCCGGTCATATGAAGTCAGCAGCATTCTTCTATGGTTACATTACACTTTTTTTATTACTTTTTATTGCCTCAATAATTTGAGCCAATCTTCTCATTCTGGTCTCTTCTTTTTTAGCGTCGGCAAAGTAGCCGGATAATGTCTTCCTGCCCGATGGCGGATAATTCTTAAACTTTTCATAAGTTTCAGGATACTCTTCCAATGCCGCTTCCAGCATTTTAATATGATTTTCTGAGGTGTACTTCACTTTTTTGGGGGACCACATTCCTTCCCGTTGTGCCTCTTCAATCTTTGTTAAGCCATGTTCCGTCATTAATCCTGATTGAATTAATTCCTCAGCCAATCCTCTGTTTCTTTCAGACCAATTGCTATTTTTTCTGCGTGGTGAAAATAATTTTATATATTTTGTACCATCACTTTCACTGTATTTCTTGAATTGTCCATCAATCCAGCCAAAACACAACGCCTCTTCAAGCGCCTCCTGCGGGGTTAAGGTTGTAGATTTCTTACCCTTTTCGAAGATCAGCCATACACTTTCATCCCGGGAATAATTTCGTTGCAGCCAATTCCTGAATTCAGCTCTCGTATGAAATAGTAACTGTTCGTCCATTATTATCTTCCAATGACTGCAGATTTCTTTGAACAACACTGTTTATTATGGTATACTCAACACGACTCGACCTGTCGGTATACGACACCGAAATAATGCAATTCTAAGCACATGATCACCAATATATTACAAAAATTCCGCTTTAAAAAGTGTATTATATGGTTTCCGCATGACACGTATCACTTTCTTCCTTAAAGACTATCCCCATGTTGCCGCCCCTCATCGCCGGTCTTCGAGTTCTTCAACCGATTCTCCTGCGGGAAGACCCGTTGCCATCGCCATTCCTTCGGGACGTTGGGATATTTTCGGTCGATGGCGTTAGGCAGTAGCACGCGGCCTCAGCCTTCGGCCAAATCCCGCTCGTTAACGGTCTTTACGTTATTCAGATGCCCTTCGGCTGAAGAAATGCTAAAAAAACCATTCCAAAATCAAGAAAAATGGGGTAAATGTACCAAAATTTTGCCATTGTCAAATGGCAACAATATAAATAACTAATGGGCTTTATTGCATTTGCGCGATAAAGACCATCAGTGACTACAGATCAGAGGATTGGGGGTTCGAGTCCTCCCGGACGCACCAATTAACTCCAATAATTCATGAAATGGCATTGAGAATACATATCTTCATGCCCGGCATTGAAATGCCGGCCTATTGTCGAGAAGTCCCTGACGGGACTCCTTGAACCACCGATATGTTCAGGTGAGTGCCTGAGGCACTTTTCGGTAATAGCCCGGGGAGTTATCCCCGGTGTGATTTGGTGTTTTTTCCACAAAATGAGTCTTTTTAGTCATCATCTTTATATCCACAGAGCAATGGCAGGATCGAGCGATGGTATAAGAGTCCGAAACGTGAATTTATCAGGCTCAGGATACTTTTTAACCTTGATGATACAAGAATTAGCCCCCCCCAAATGATCCACGATGAATTGTATTGTAATACATTGAAATATAGACCATTAAAGTCTGCGAATTGAATAATCCCCGTTGAAAAGCCCCACGGTCACAACCGGTTTTCGGGAAAAAGAATGGGTGCTGTCTGAACGAGCCGGAGGCTCGTGAATTCACACATTCCCGAAAAACGGGCAGTGAACGGGGAAAAAGGCTTTTCACGGGGTGCCCTTTCCTTGGTTACTTCCTTTGGGCACGCAAAGGAAGTAACATGTAAAAATGGTTCAAAAAAAATGGGGGAGTTGCCACTGATAATGCAAGAACGCTTGTCGAAGTATTTGACGACTATTATATTACAGCAAGCCTTCACAACACAATAGGATACAGGGCTCCGAACGATAAACTCGAGTGACGGGAACAAGGGATATATGCTGACCGAGATCGATAATGTGCCGTGACTCGCAGAGATCAAAATCCACCAAAGCTGCTGATAAATACAATCCCATATTTCTTAAGAGGTTACAATGGATGAGGAGTCAAAAAGATATTATAACCGTGCGTATGAGACACCCGCAGTCAATGAACGCGGTTATCCGGCCTTCTGGCCGCATATGGTAATTCTGTCCCTTATCGCCTGCGCGGCGTTCATTGCGGGATGCGCTTCCAATGCACTCCTGCCGGGAAACTCTCAGGAGGTTTCCCCCCATCCGGAAACTCCGTGGAGTCCGCCCCGACAGGTGATCGAGAAACAGGCGGCCCTTCGGACACAGATTGCAGAAAAGGAGAAAAATGCATCTCTCATTCCGCCTGAATTCCGTGACAACATAAAAAATCTCGGTCTTTCCGATATCGTCGACATCGCGCTTCTCAACAGCAAGCAGACCCGCCAGACGTGGGCCAGAGCCCGGGCAGCGGCAGCGATGCACGGCAGCGAGCGCAGCCTGTACCTGCCGGAAATCGACGCGACGGCTTCCGGTAACAAGCAGAAGAACGCGTCTTCAGGGGAAGGCAGTTCCTCAAGCCAGACCACCTATGAAGCAAATGCTTCACTGAGCTGGCTTCTCTTCGACTTCGGCGGACGCAAGGCTTCGGTTGAAGTAACGCGCGAAGCGCTATATGCCGCCGACTGGAATCATAACGCCGCGATCCAGAACGTCATTCTTCAGGTCGAGCAGTCTTATTATGAGTATTTTGCGGTCAAGGCACTCCTGGCAGCTCAAAAGGCAGCCGTCGACGAAGCGCAAACGAATCTGAATGCCGCCGAGGACCGTCATGCATCCGGGGTTTCCACAATCGCCGATGTTCTCCAGGCGCGGACGGCGCTTTCACAGGCTGTTCTCGCTCTCGAGTCGCTTCAGGGGCAGATCATGACAACGCGCGGGATATTGGCTACTGCCATGGGGCTTCCGGCGAACACGGCCTTTGATGTCGAGCTCCCGGTTGGCGCTCCGCCGCTCGAACGGACAAAAAAGTCGGTCGAGGAGTATCTCGAAACGGCATTGCAGGAACGTCCCGATCTCTCGGCGGCACGGGCGCAGGCACTCGGCGCTGACGCGCAGGTACGGGCAGCGCTGGCGCGGGGCTATCCATCGATCTCTGCGAACGGGAGCATCGGACGGCTTTATTATGACGATCTGTCGAATGGCAAAGGTATCTATGGTGCGAGGATCGGCCTGAGTGTCCCGCTCTTCACCGGTTTCTCCCACCACTACGATGTCATGGCGGCGCGCGCCCAGGCGGATGCTGCGTACGCTAATGCGCAAAACGTACAGGATATCGTCACCTTACAGGTCTGGACAAGCTATTATGACCTCGAAACAGCCGACCAGATGGTTCGTACAAGCGACGATCTGCTGGCGAGCGCGGAGCAGAACCATGAGGTGGCAGCCGGGCGTTACAAAGCCGGTGTAGGGAGTATTCTCGATCTCCTTACGGCACAGGTGGCGCTTGAAAGCGCACGGGCGCAGCAAATAAGGTCACGCACAAACTGGTGGAGCGCTGTTACGCAGCTCGCCCACGACACGGGCACGCTTGAGGCTTCGCCTTCCACCGGTAAGCCGGACACAGGTACGGTCGATAGAAAGGAAAAAAAATAATGCATGTTCATTATCGGGTATCCCTTTTCGTAAGAGCTGCCTTAATGGTTGTCACCGTTGCAGTGATTTCATGGGTGGGGGGGTGCAGAAAGAAAGAGGCCGTGAACACGGCTGCCACAGCCGTACCAGTGATGGTGACCGAAGCCGTTTCTATGAACGTTCCGATAGAGCTGAGGGAGATCGGTGCGGTCGAAGCCTACAATACCGTATCGGTGACCGCCCGTGTCAGCGGACAGCTCATGAAGGTGGGGTTCAGAGAAGGTGATGAAGTCAACGAGGGGGATCTCCTTTTCCAGATCGATCCGCGTCCCTACGAGGCGGCCCTGCTGCAGGCACAGGCGAATCTCGAGCGCGACCATGCTGCTCTCGCGAAAGCTGAGACTGATATTGTCCGTTACAAAGACCTCGTGCAGAAGGACTATGTGACAAAACAGGAGTACGACCTGGTAGTCTCTACGGCAGCCGAATCAAAGGCGACAGTCAAAGCCGATTCGGCCCTTGTCCGGAACGCTCAACTGAACCTCGAGTACTGCGGCATCCGCGCCCCGATCGCCGGGCGTACCGGCAACCTCCATGTGAAAGAGGGTAACCTCATTACGGCGAACAGTTCGAGCCCTCTCGTAACGCTCAATCAGGTTGTGCCGGTTTATGTGACATTTGCGATCCCTGAGCAACAGCTTTCCGAGGTGCGACGCCGTGCGAGCGCCGGAACACTATCCGTGTGGGCCGTTATCCCGACCGATACAACGAGGGTTTTCGAAGGGAAGCTGACGTTCATCGATAATACTGTCAATCCGACAACCGGCACGATCATGCTCAAGGGGACATTCCCGAACAAAGATAAGGCTCTCTGGCCGGGGCAGTATGTCCAGGTGGGACTCGTCCTCGGTAACCATCTCAATGCGACCGTCATTCCTCTGGTGGCGGTACAATCGTCACAGGATAAGAATTTTATCTATGTTGTCGCGCCCGGTGATACGGTGCAGATGCGCCCGATTGTCGAGGGGCCGGTGTACGACGGTAAAGTGGTTGTCGAGAAAGGGGTCACTCCCGGTGAACGTGTCGTTACCGACGGGCAACTGATGCTCAGGCCCGGATCGAGGGTGATGATCAGGTCCGCACTCACGGAGGACGAGCAGGGGGGCCAGAATCAATGAACTTCTCCAGATTATTCATCGAACGCCCGATAATGACGACTCTTGTCATGATCGGGATACTGCTCGTCGGAATCGCCGCTTACCGGAATCTTCCCGTGAACGACCTGCCGACCGTGGACTTTCCCACTATCCAGGTGAGCGCTTCCCTGCCGGGGGCGACACCCGAAACAATGGCCTCGGCGGTTGCCACGCCCCTCGAGCGGCAATTTTCGACAATCGCGGGCATCAGCATGATGACATCAGCAAGCAGAACCGGTTCCACGCGGATTACTGTCCAGTTCAACCTGGATCGGGACATCGACGCCGCAGCGCAGGACATTCAGTCAGCGATTGCAGGCGCACAGCGGTATTTGCCTGCCGGAATGCCGACACCGCCCTCCTACCGGAAAGTAAACCCTGCCGAGCAACCGATACTCTATCTCGCGCTCACCTCGCCCACTCTGCCGCTGTACAAACTGAATGAATACGGGGATACGATGCTCGCCCAGGAAATTTCAATGGTGCAGGGCGTTGCCCAGGTTCAGGTCTACGGTTCGCAGAAATATGCGGTTCGCGTCCAGCTCGATCCCAGCGAGCTTGCGAGCCGTAATATCGGCGTCGATGATGTGAAGAACGCGATCGTTTCCGCAAATGTCAATCTGCCCACCGGTATCCTCGACGGGAAAACCAGGGCTTATACCGTTCTCGCGAACGGGCAATTGCTCAATGCGGATTCCTATAAGAATATTATTGTCGTATACCGTGACGGTCATCCGGTGCGTCTCGACGAACTGGGCAATGTCATCGACAGCGTGCAGGACAACAAAACGGCTGCCTGGTTTGTGAAGAACCGCGGGATGATTCTTGCTGTCCAGCGGCAACCCGGCACGAATACGGTGGCTGTTGCCAATGACGTGAAAGCTCTCCTTCCGGGCTTCCGTAAAACACTTCCCGCATCTGTTGACCTGCAAATACTCTTCGACCGGTCGGAGTCGATACAGGAATCGGTTCACGATGTAAAAGTAACGCTGATCATAGCGCTCATTCTCGTTATTCTCGTTATATTTCTTTTCCTTCGGAATCCCTCGGCGACCGTGATACCGTCCCTCGCCCTTCCGATGTCGCTGATCGGCACGTTCGCTGTCATGTGGCAGTTGGGATACTCACTCGACAATCTGTCGCTCATGGCGCTTACCCTGTCGATCGGATTTGTCGTGGACGACGCCATCGTAATGCTCGAGAACATCGTGCGGCACATGGAGCTCGGAGAGTCTCCTCTTGTGGCGGCCCTGAACGGATCGAAGGAGATCAGCTTCACCATTATCTCGATGACTGTTGCGCTTGTTGCCGTATTCATTCCGGTTCTGTTCATGGGCGGCATCATCGGGAGACTGTTTCGCGAATTTTCGGTTACTATCGCCACAGCCATTCTTATTTCGGGTTTCGTTTCGTTGAGCCTTACGCCGATGCTTGCAAGCCGGTTTCTGCGCCCTCACGGGAAGGAGAGCCACGGGTGGCTCTTCAACCTGACCGAGCGGGCTTTCGACTGGTTGCGTGATGTTTACGGCCGCGGGCTCAGGTGGTCGCTCGACCACATGGTTTTCACTCTCGGATACTCGCTGGTGATTCTCGTTCTGATGGGATTTCTTTTTGTAAAAATTCCGAAAGGCTTTTTCCCAAGCGAGGACACCGGTCGCCTGAACGGTACCACGCAGGCGGTAGAGGGAATCTCATTCGAGGAAATGAAGCAGCACCAGCTCGCCGCGATGAAGATACTCGAGGACGATCCGGATGTTGAGGCGTTCATGTCGAATGTGGGAGGTTTCACCGCGTCGAACCAGGGATTTCTCTTTATAAGACTTGTCCCGAAGTCGGAACGCAAAGCCACTCCCGATCAGATTATCCAGAGATTGCGTCCCAAGTTTGCGATGATTCCCGGGCTGCGGGTATTCATGCAGAACCCGCCGCCGATTTCCTTCGGGACAACCTCATCGCAAAGCCAGTACCAGTATACGCTGCAGGGGACGGATACCGCCAAGCTCTTCCAGGTGGCGCAGGAGATGACAGAGCGGATGAGGGATATCAGCGGTATCGTGGATGTGGTGAGCGACCTTCTTATACGTAATCCTCAGATCAATGTCGTGATTGACCGCGATAAGGCGTCATTGCTGGGTGTTTCTGCCAATCAGATCGAATCCGCTCTCTCCAATTCATTCTCTTCGGGATATATCTCGACAATGTACGCCCCGAACAACCTGTATTATGTGATTCTCGAGCTTCTTCCCCAATATCAGATCGATCCCGAGAACCTCTCTTTGCTTTATGTTCATTCGAATAACGGCCAGCTCGTGCCGTTAAACGCCGTCGCTCAGTTAGAGAAGAACATCGGGCCCGCCTCGGTGAACCACCTCGGGCAGTTACCCGCAGTAACCATCTCGTTCAACCTGGCGCCGGGAACATCGCTCGGGACCGCAGTGAACCAGGTACAGAGTCTCGGACGTAAAATACTCCCGGCCGATATCACCACGAGCTTTCAGGGGACCGCACAGGCATTCCAGTCCTCGTTCCGAGGTCTCGGTTTACTCCTCATCATGGCCGTTCTCGTGATCTATCTCGTGCTCGGTATTCTGTATGAAAGCTTCATCCATCCGGTCACGATTCTCACTGCACTCCCCTTTGCGGGCTTCGGGGCGCTGATCACCCTGCTCATCTTCAACGTCGAATTGAGCATCTATGCGTTTGTCGGAATCATCATGCTTGTCGGGCTTGTCAAGAAGAACGGGATCATGATGATCGACTTCGCGATGGCTGCCCAGCGAGACGAAGGGAAGTCATCACACGATGCGATCTACGAGGCGTGCATGATCCGGTTTCGCCCGATCATGATGACCACCATGTCGGCACTCGTCGGCACACTGCCCATTGCAGTCGGATTCGGAGCAGGCGCGGCGTCAAGACGGCCTCTCGGGCTCGCCGTCGTGGGAGGGCTTTTATTCTCACAGTTCCTGACGTTGTTCGTGACGCCGGTTTTCTATCTCTATATGGAACGGTTTCAGGGATGGATCAAGCGTTTTTTCCATAAGCATGGATGAGGCCGAATACATGACCGGAGTGATTCTGATAAGCTCCTGAACGAATCGATGTAAAAAAGATAGCGGCTGATACAGGCAACGCGGATGTCGATAATGATGTGTGATGCCTGTAACTCGCTGCGGCGCATAGAATATATATTCTATGATGGTGAAAGCTGTGCAGCAGTGCTCAGCGAAAAACTCACGGTACATCGTGTGCCGGTGATTTGTGCACTTTTGAGGCATACTCGATGTAATTGTTGAGCAGTCGTTGTGCCACAACAGCCTGGGGAATTTCGGCCTTTAAATAGGGCACGATACAGAGTGTTGAAAGAATAATTCGTCCGCGGCCGAACGGTACGATACATACCGCGGTTCCGATTTCTTTTTTATGACCGTAAACGGCGGCAACAATAGGTTTTGTTTCAAAAAGTCGTAAAGCAAAAATATCCTGATCATACCGGTAAAAAACCTGGTACTCCCAGTTGAATGCCTGCACCTGGGGGAGTCCTTCGAGAAGCTCGTGTTTACCGGCAACGAAATTTCCCCCGACGGATGGATTTTTCATCGGGAATCTGCCACGGTACTCGACGGCCTCATAAAAACCTTCCGAGACGAGTTCAGCGAATTTGTCGGCATCTTCGATCACAATCGCCGTGGCACCGTTCGCCACCCGGTCCATGATATCATTAATCTGGTACTTTCCTTTGCCTATTATTATATAGGACGGGTCGGATGCTTTCGGATTGAATTGCTGAAGCGTCACATTCCACGTCCGTTTCAGAAAATCATTGATGATACCGGTCGAATCCACCACGGCACCGCCTGAGGACGAAATTTCACGTGAGAGCCCTGCGGTAAACACATCGTCGCTTCCCTCGGCCCTGACAGCGCCTTTGTTATCGGTAAGTTGTGCTTTTACTGTATAATAGCCAGGCGCGCCATCAAGAGTGATTTCAACATTTTCAGCGAGGAGCTGACCGTACTCCTCACCGCCGTTTATTTTAACCCGCACTTTTTGTTCAAAGCCCACGGTGCGGCCGTTCTGTTCAACGGTGATGGCGAGATTATGGGGACCCTTCAGGTCGAGTTCATTGACGATGAAAAAATCGGCAATTACTTTAGACTTTACGGGGACAACTTTCTCCCTGAGCTTTACCGCGATATAAAGCGGACGGCAATAGCGTGAGAATATCTCCGGATTACCGACCGGGTTACGGAAGACATCGACCATACCATTGTGATTGTATTGTTGGGACGAGCCCCATCCGATAATCGTGTAGTTGTCCGCAACATTGCCGATGCGTATGTTTTCAAGAATTCTGCCGTGGTGATAGTATCTGACATTGCCGAGGCTCACCGTGAGCGAATCGACACACGGGAAAAAAGCCCGGAAGCCGCTTGAGGTGAGAAATTCATCATAAGCCTTGAACCATTCCAGATTGGATAGTCCCTGCCACCCGAGCGGTTCTTTTCGCTGATTGTAATAGTCCCTGATGAGTTGCAGTCTCGGCGGTGAACCGAGATTTCCGTCTTCGCCCCAGTAGACGATCTCGTCCCTGGTATCCGAATGCAGATAATATTCACTGGGATTCTTGTAATATGAATCCTCATAGCCCTGTGAGTTAACGGATAGACATTCCTCGAAAAATCCCGTATGGTATTGGGTGAAATCATCAGGTTTCATGAACAGTTTTCTGGCGTCCACCTTTGGAATGCCCCGCGGTATTCCCTGACGGAATGTGATAATGCGGGTGGGATCCATCGTATGGGCCGTAATCATATCCTTTATGTCGCTTTCTTCGGGTTTATCATAGTAGTTCCAGCCCATGTTGTAGATGACAAGCGAGGGATGGGACCGGTCACGCTGTACCATTCTGAGGAACTTTTCGCGTCCCAATGTGCTCCGCAGCGCGGTTTTTTCTTCATTGTTTCGCCGATAGTATCCCCCGGGCTCCGAATAAAACAGAAGTCCGGCCTCATCGGCGGCATCAAGGTCGAGCGGGTAGGGGATGGCCGTATGAACGCTCATCATGTTGTATCCGAGTTTTTTCGCGATATTCATTTCCTTTTCGGCCATTTCCCTCGTTGGATAAATGCCGTTGACCGGCCAGAAACTCCATGAATACGCGTTTATCTGGACAATTCGTCGCCCGTTGAGATAAAACCGTTGATCGCCGTCCTTTTCGCCGATGGTGAACCATCGGAACCCGAACCGTTGTGTCAGCGTATCGTGAATTTTCCCGTCGGGTGATGTAAACGACACTTCGACGGTATATAAATTCGGATGATCGATGTCCCAAAGCTCCGCCCTGGGCGCTTTGACCGAAAAAACATGCTCGGACTCTTTGGGTTCGAGATTCTGTCTGAATTTCTTTTCCCAGATCACCGTTTCGGGATGTTTCCACGGGTATACGGTTACCGTGAAGTTTCCTGATTGGGAGATTCCCGTAATGTTTCTCATGCGGATGATAACGTCGACGTCCTTTGGAGATGGCTTATTCTTCACATAAATATCACTGATGGAAACCGGATCGACCGCCACGAGGGAAACTCTCCCCTGTATGCCGCCAATACCATGACTGGTCGGAATGATGTTGCTGCCCCACCGCGTGCCATTGAGGTCATTATAGTCGAAACTCCCGCCAGGGTCGGTGACACGCACGGCGATCTCGTTGTTTATGCCGGTTTTTATCGCATCGGTTATATCGACCTCGAAAGGAGTATGCCCGACAACATCGTAACCGACAAGGGTACGATTGACAAAAACCTCGGCACGTAAGTGAACGGACTCGAATTGGAGAAAGACCTTTTTCCCGGAAAGTGCGGCACTGCCATCTATATACGTCACCCACCAGGAAACGCCGCGCCAGTCTCCGGCAATACCGTCTATCGCGCCATTATCACCCCAGAAATACTGTTCTACCGTTGCAGGAAGATGCACGGTTCTTTCAAAGGAACTTTTCAGGCCTTCCCATCCGCAGGTGGGGGGATTGACCTGAAGTTTTGTTATATCAGCGGGAGGCGGGTAAATCTCATCATCTATCCACCGGGCGTTATAATCTCTGTAAAGCCCCCAGTCCTGAACTGATAAGTCTCTGGTCATACGATCGGCATGAACGGCGGATACAGATATCAACAACAGTATCAGCATCAGGGGAATAAATAATGAGTATTTCATCCGTAGCTCCAGACGTTTTGGAAAAACTGTATACATGAATTACAACGATTTACCGTACCGGTTTGCTGCCAAAGAAAATTTTCCCAAAGTAATCAGGCTTATGGAAGCTCGGTTTTTCTCCGACTTCCGGGCTCCACTGGCTGTACTGTTCGTTCGTTTTTCCGCCGCACCGGTTCAATCCCACCCGCCACATATCACCCGCAGCGGGAGCGGGTTTTTTTGAGAGCTCGGGATAATCGGAAAATCTGATCGCGATTTCAAGCACCCATGTGGTATCGGCGTCTGCATCGTTATTCACCGTTCCCTGAATACTTTGCGCGATATGAGGGACCATGATCCTGCTGTCTCGTACGTAGATACTTTTCCCCGAACCGGTATAGACGCTGAGGAGATTCCCAAGGCAGTTCATCTCAAACATGTTGTACTTCTTCGTCCCTTCGGGATCAGGATTCCAGAATATCTCCACACAGTCGTCCATATAGGTTTTCGCGTTCGTGTCATAATGGTCCGCGTATATATGCTTGTCATCACAGCGGAAAGCGACATACAAAAACACATCATCCCAGAGCATCTTTACTTCGGTCTGTTCCTTTTCCCCTTCAGTCCACCAGGGAAATGAGAATTCTCCGACCGGGGGCGCCGCAGCCCAGTCCTGTTCATCGAGAATCCCGTCGATGACGATTTTTTCGGTAGATCGCATGACGGTATATTCGGGTAACTCCGCCTGTAACAGTCCCGGCAGAAAAAAACACCAGAGTATGGCTGCCAAACAGTACTTTTTCATTTCCTCGACCTCGGTAAAGGATGCATGGTTCAGGGTTGCTTGTGTCCGTTGCGTTCTATCTTTATTCCATGTCTGACAATCAACGGACAACCGCTATCGCATTTGACTCGATCAATTGTTCTTCTCCATAGAGGTTGTCAACCTCGACACAGGTCATACCCTGCAGCCCCTTTGGAAAATATTCTTTTATAAGTTTAGATAAAACAGGCAAATAATCCCCGGCTTTATTATTACCCGCTTGCGTATCGACAAAATGCTGTAAAAAAACGACATCATCCATGGTAGCCCCATGACTGGCGAGTACTTTTTTCATATTCTCGAGCGTTTGACGCAGCTGGACCTCGAAACTCCGGCCGGTCTGGAAGTCTCTCAGCGGTACTCCGTCCTTGTCGACTTCAGTATCGTGCGGAAGCTGTCCCGCCAGAAAGATCATATTACCCACTCTCGTAGCCTGTGAAAATGAATAATCCTTTTCCCAGAATACGCCGAATTCGAATTTTTCGGGTTTATACGATTGTTTGTATTCATCAAACATCTTTTGGGCTTCTTCACGTGCAAGTGCCCTGATATGCTGATCATTGCTCCCGCACCCCGCCATCAGGATAAAAAACGAAAAAACACCGGTAAATATAATACCCGTATTCCGTATCATGTCGTTTCTCCCGCAATAGTGAATCAATCGATAATTAGTCCCTCATTTACAACGGACGTCCCGGGCATACGTGTTAAAAGAACCGCAGATCTTTTCTGGTAAGACCATAGATATCGGCTCCCATATGACCACGAGGCAGCGTCCGGTAATCGTTTATCCGTTCTATGCCATCTTTCGTGATTTCATAAATGGTAATGGTTTCAATATTGTTGTTTCCAAGTCCCCGCTCATTGGCGTTCCTCAGATAGGGCAGCTCTCGAGGGTCTTGTCCCATGAGCCATGCGGTTACAGCATCGCACTCAACCATGGAGCACGAAATGGTAATGAAATTATTCAGGTGAAGCGCCCCGGCGCCATCAGCGCCCGTTATACCTTCGACCATTACAACGTACGGCTTGACATTCGAAACAACATCCAGAATTCTCTGGCTCCACTGCTCCTCCCAGAACAATGTCATATCGGGTTTGAACGTGTTATTCTTGTATGCTTCCCATCCGCCGGCGTCAAAGTACGCTTTAGCCTGCCCGCCGATATCCCAGTACTTGTAACCCATCTGGGCATGTTTGACGTATAGACGCTCGATTTCCTTTTGATAATCCGGATTGAATACCTGTACTGACGGCTGAAGGCTCATTGCATTCTTTATCGACCATGTGTTATTATTACCATGGCCGGCTCCAGGATGCCACGGATTGCAGATATGCATATAACCTACGGGCATGGTACCCTGAAAGTTTTTAATCGTGAGAGTGGTAAAACATACAAGATTATTGCGTGTTTTTGCCATGTCGATAAGGGTCGTATCTTTTTCCTGGACAAGCTTGAAAAAAGGAATTTTCTTCATCACGACCCCTTCCGGGTAGTCTATCCAGGTAATATCCGATTTTTTGTAATCTCCCCATTTATAAAGAGCACGGCCGCCTTCGGTGAAACAAACTCCGTGGTCGCGCATCATTTCACTGATACCGGACTGCACGAATTGTTCGTGGCTCGCCGCGCCGTTCGAGCCGACTATGATATTGGTATTTCCCAATCCCTTCAAACCGTCACAGAATCCGACGACAAACGACGGATGCGTCGAATGCCCGCAGTTCAGGCTCCGTTCATCGTCGTTGAAACCGCCGACAAAATTGGGTTTTATATAGGTGGTTCCGCCTTTTATCGTACCTTTACGGAACATCCTGAGCGCCGTATCATAACCGGCGAGCTGGAATTTTTCCTTTGCCGCAGGAAACTTTCCGTCCTGTTCACGCTGTAAATCGATATTCGTGCGGATAAGGAACACCGCACGGGGATTGTCCAGAATTTCCTCCCTTAGAACGGGAGGTATGTTACCTTTTTTGTGTTTTTCGGCGTAGGATATACCGTCCTTCACGAGGTTTATTCCGGGATCAGCCCTCCCTCCCGGGCTTTCGATGCTTTTGGGGGCAGCATGAACACTTCCGGCTAATACCGCCAGCCCCGGGAGCGCAGCCATGCCCGTTTTTATGAAATCGCGACGTTTTACCATAATCACACTTCTTTTCTTTTAATACATCTGCTTCGATTGATATGTTCATGCGGACAAAAACTGATTGTTTATTTACACCTATTATTATCAATAGAAACAAGGTCCGAGTGCTCTTATTCTTTTACTGTCACGGCCGTGGTCAAGGGCGTAAATACCAATGGGAGTACGCTTTAATGTCCGGTAATCGGAAACTTTTTCCAGACCTTTTTCACTCAGGATATAAATGGGGATTTTTTCGATATCATTTTCGCCCAAACCCCTCTCTTTAGCGATTCTCAGGTAAGGAAGTTCCCGGGGATCATGGCCCATGATGTAGGAGGTAATCGCATCCACTGCCACCACAGACCGGCCTATGGTTATAAAATCACTATGGATAATACTGGCTTCTCCTCCTCCGTATTCCGCCGGGAATACTCCTTCTACCATATTTAAATCCGGTTCCGGCAGAACCTGGCGGCAATCGCATATCCGCTGAGCCCACTGTTCGATCCAGAACGTCAGGGGACTGGCGATAGTATGAAGCTGCTCAAAAGCTTTCTTCCTCTCATCGCCCTCGCTCTTTTCGTAAACTTTGTACACTTTCATAAAAGCATCATAACCACCCTGGGATTTGTAAGACTTGTAAAAATCTCCCTGATCCCAATACTTATATCCCATTTCAGCATGCTTTACATATGATTTTTCAACAGGAATTCTGTAATCGCGGTTAAAATCATCCATGAAAGTCTTACGGGTTAAATCGAGGCTGACCCATGCATCGCATATATGTCCGTAACCCCTCGGCATCATTCCCATGTGGTTTTTGATTGTGAGTGTGGTAAGACCGACCGGGTGCGTATGGGCATGGGCAATGTTAATTAATGTCGTTCCCTTCTGAAAAAGGGGTTTATACGTAGGGAAACGCCGGGCAATGACACCTTCGGGGTTTTTATGCCACATCAGTTCGGACTTGTCATAATCCTCGAAGTGCGCAACATGTGCCTCGATCAAGGGAAGATTATGGGCATTCAACAAGTCTTCGAGACCGGACTCCACAATCTGCGGGTGGTAAAGGGCGCCACGGGTGGTTGTGGCAGTGTTTGTGTTGCCGAGGCCATGGAGTATATCAGCCATTCCGACAGTGAAATAGGGGTGAACAATATTCCCATTAATAAAAGTGGGATTGGCCCCTCTGATTCCCCCTACAAGGTTAGTGTGTAAGATTGTTCTACCGCCTTTGACGGTTCCCTTTCTGAACACCAGCTCCCCGACACGATTTCCGAGATGTTCGAACTGATCGTTGCAATGTTTCCATTTCCCATTATCGTCTTTTTCATTGTTGATACCTGCATAGACAATGAAAACTGCATTGGGATTTTCAAGAATCTCTTCACGAATAACCGGGGTTGTATTATTCTTTTCGCCTTTTTTGAGGATTTCAACTACGTCCCTGATTCTCAAGCCGGTGCTTTCGAGTTTCCCATCGGGCTCATAGTCCATTACGGGTTTCCCTACAGCATCTTTTTCAAATCCATATAATGCTGCTGCGGTAGACGCTGCAGTCACTAAAAATTCACGTCGTTTCATGATACTCTCCTTCTAAGGGGGCTGTGAAAAAGAATATTTTTCACGAGCCCCATGAGGCAATGTGTTGTTTTGTTGTTGTCAAGGGCATGTAAATCAGCACTTTGTACCGACCCTTAACAGTTTATATCTACGTAAATGGTGTTTATCACAACGCTTCTGAAGAAGCGTTTATTTTAATTCCAGAAATGTAATCTTATTCTTAAGAAAATATACTGGCATTCTCATATCACCGATTGAGCACCGCTTAACATCATAGTATATTCCGTTTTCCTCCCAACCATAACCATGAGCATCAAATGATATGGGTACACCGTTGTATTCACCCAGCAGGAGCTGGCATTGAACCCCGCAGCTCATGACAGTGACAAACGGCTCATGTTTCAGTATAGCCGTGTACTGTTTTTCTTTATCCCACTCGGGAAATACAACATCCCTGTTGTTCCCGAAAGCAGGGAAAAGAGAATTATCCAGGGGGAGGTCGAACCCGAAACAGGCAAAAATACCTCTATGAATTCCATGGTGCTGACTGCCGAAACAGGCACCGGACCAGTCATAGGGAGTGTCGAGAAGCTTCATTGCGGTTATCACAATATTTCGCCGCGTATAGGGGAGATATCCGATGCTGATATCGGCATCTTCGGCAAGCCATGCCGTTTCGGTGGTAAACTGCCCATCAGTCTTTCTGACCGGCACTAAAATTTTACGGTGGTCACTTTTCGAGGCAAGCGGTATTCGATCTCCCATCTTAAACCATCCGGAAGCATATATACAATCTTTATCCGAATAAAACT
>JAJFUH010000083.1 GCA_021372535.1 bacterium | reverse complement strand
CTCTGGCTCAGTCAGGGTAACAGCCTCGATGTCGTTATAGACTGGGTAAAACGTCACGGTCTCCCGGAGCCGCCGGAACCGAAATGGCCTTTCCGGGAAACGCTCGACCGTATCGCGGGTGCATACAATTCCAATTTGTGGGCCGAAGGGAAAGGATTTCACGGCAATCCGCATGTCCCCGGTTTTCTCGAACGATATGTCCGTGAAAACGCGGATACGAAAGTTGCAAAAGAGCTCAAGGCAAAAATAGCATGGTGCCGCACTCAGGTACCTGAAAAAAAGGCAACAAAGAGCGATTCGGACAACAAGGGTTTAATCGAGCAGGGAGATACACTGCTCAAGTATCAGCGTGAGGACGGCTCGTTTTATTTCGACCCGGACGGCCGTCATTATGTCAAGGACGACTTCAAGGTTGCCACCTCGTTTATCGAGCCGATGGGGCATGCGGGCGATACGGCGCTCGATCTCTGCATGACTCCGGTGCCGACTCTTCTGGATATTGCGGAAAAAACCGGGAAACCGGAATATAAGAATGCCGCCCGTAAAGCGCTTGAATACTGCATGTCCATGACCCGTCCCGAAGGCGGGGATTATTGGGAAACGCCGCTTCACGCCCCGAACCTTTATGCCGCGGGTCATGCGGCGATCGCGTATTATCTGGGATACAAGGCTTTCGGCGACGAGCGGTACAAAGCACGGGCGATTTACTGGATACGGTCTTTGATTCCTTTTACGCATCTCTGGGAGACTGCCGATGTGAAGATGATGTATAACACCAAGCCATGCCTGTGTTCGAGCGACTGGTACTTTGCAAACTGGGTTCGCGACCATGTGCAGTGGGAGGTCCTCTCGGTATTCAATCTGTCCGGCAATTACGGCATCGACTGGGATACGGTCGATCCTGAGATCAACTGGAACCGTTACTTCAAGGGAGTCACCATCGCGGCAATCCGGTGGATGCATACCAGTACCGACAATGACTGGCGTCCGCACAACCTTCCGGAGACATACGAACCCTTCAGGAACGGCGAATTCGACTACTGTTTTGCCGATACGCACAACAGCACCACGGGGAATTACGGCGGAGCGTTTATCGGGCCGCAGCTCATTGCGGAGAATATTTACGCGCTCATCGACCGGAAGGTGAAGTAGGTGTCGTTGCGATGGAACATGTTTCTCTTTACTGTCAGCACACCGAGATATAGAAAACCCCACCTGATACCGGCGGGGTTTTCTATAAAATACTTAAGCCTTCACAATCGGGGTATATCGAAAAGATTATTTATATCTTTCCCCTTGCGTTTTACGTCACTGTGAGAGAGAATTGCTCTTTTCAGAATCCCACGCGGTTCACGCACCAGTTCAACCACTCGAAGTACCCGCCGGAAGCGCCGCCCCAGTTGTAGCTCATATAGTATTTGGGATACCAGCTGCGTTTGTTCATCTCCTGCACCATCTGCGTGGAGAAAGCGCCGTATACGATGCTGTTGATGAGCGACCCTGCGAGGGCGATCCTGTTGTCGTGCCCCTTGATCCGGAAGAGACCGTACCCCTCCGGACTCAGGTTGTCGAAATACACATCGGCAAGCTTTTTGAGCTCCACCTGGTTTGCCGGGCCGATAGCGACAATGTAGGCGCCCCTGGCTTTAGCCGCGCGGGCTTCCTGCACCATGGCGGAGTTCGTGCTGTCGGAGACCTCGCAGACAAACATCACATCTCCCGGCTTCATTTTTTCCTTTGGATAGTGATTGGTGAACACCAGACCCATGGATGCGCCACTGGCATCGTTGAACACGCTCTTCGGCCAGGATTCCACCCACATGTGGGCGCCGTTGCCAACCTTTACCGCAAGTTCGTCCGCAGTAGACCAGAGTAAGGGTTTCTGTGTCTTGAAGATACTGTCGAGCCGTTTCATGATGGTGTCATGGTACTGCGCGGCGTACTGCAGTGATGGGGCGTCCGGATTCTTCATCTTGTCCGCAACCTCGGAAACGACCATCCAGTAAAGGGCGATCATGAAGTTTCCCACTCCAGCGCCGACTTTCATCTCCGAGATGTAGGGCATGTTCACCAGCCCGATCTGGCCGGGTACTTCGGAAATGAGTACTTCGCTGGAGATGTCCTCCAGTTCCAGGTCCTGGTAATTAGGTTTCTTGTCCTGATTATCCTGCTCGGAAAAGGAGCGGTGACGGAAATAGCTGTCGGTGACCCCCACCACATACACGCCACGGTTGTGAGCGGCTGCTGTCTGTTCGTTGATAAAGTTGGTGATGAGCATGTCATCCCTGCCAAGAGCATCAATGGTGGCCTTCTGACCGCTGAACTCCGTGGCGGAAATCATCCCGCCTTTCGGCAGGCAGGGCAGCGAAGGTTCAACTTCATTGATGTTGGAATGACCCGCAGTGCAGTCCCAGACCACTTTATGCCCCGCACGGAGCGTAGCGGCTGCGCGCTCGCTGATTTTGCCGATCTGGTCTTTACGATTGTCCCACATGAGGTTGAGCACCCGCACCGTCTCGCTGTAATACTCGGTCCCGAAATCCGTCTTCTTTGCGGCCGCCTCTTTCGGGGAGGTTTTTTTCGCCGTTGTCGTCTGCGCGTACACCGCTGTAACGGTCACAGCAATGAATACAGCGCTGAAAATTCCTGCTGCCAGTGCCTTTCTGTTCATTTTGCCAATTCCTTTCTATATGACTTTTAAGCTGTTGAAGACCTCTATAATTCTCATCTTCATCAAATTAACCGTTTTTTCACCAAAGAGCAATGAAAAGCATAGAAATCTGAATCGGATCAAGGATGAGTGTCTGCGCGCAGACATTCACCTGAGAAATCTCATTGAAGTCACCATACAGGACATTCCGGAGAAAATGGCGGCGCTGTTTATTAAAGCGAAGGCCGGAAACCTGACCGGCAAAACGGTCTGTAAAAATTTCCCGGTACACGGAAAACATCGAACGACGGGCACCGGCTGGGATTGCTCTAGACGGTCTCTGTCCGGGTTCGTTATATTCTCACGACCGGTGACGGCACCGGTAAACCGTTCTTGTCGAGCGAATAACAATATGCTTCCTTCATATCCACCTTTCCGCTGTCTGTATAGACCAGTAAGCGGTGGCCATCAGTGCGGGTCTTTACGATACCATAGGCAGTGCGGCTGAAAGCAAAGAATTCGCCTTTCTTTTTGTCTTCCTTCTTATCCGTCAGATGCGCCCAGCCTTCGAGGTTGAAGAATGCCACAAGTTCGGTCACGAAGATGATCGGCTCATCAACACGGGAGTATTTCCCGAGGGCACCCACCAGCGTCGCACGGGGATGGAT
>JAJFUH010000082.1 GCA_021372535.1 bacterium | reverse complement strand
CAACGGAAGGTATCCTGTCAAACCTGACACCCGATGCATATACCGGAACCTTCCAGTGGCTTGCTCAGAACGACTGTAGAGGAACCGAGGGCACTGTACTGCTCAGAGTACTGCCGAACAACGGAAAAGACGGGATAGCGGACAGCAAAGAAATATCTGTCGACTATAACGAACCTCCGGCAGTAACCATTCACCCATTCCAGGATAAGGTATCAGGTGATGTCACCATATCTTACTCGGTTACCGATGCGGAAACCGACCGGGTGAATATCGCCGTATGGTACTCCGCTGACGGCGGAACAACATGGGGCATACCGGATGCGGAAGGGGATTTCGAATACATTGCCGCTGACGGCAGCACCCATGTAATACTATGGCATTCGGAAAACGACCTGCCGGGCATAGACAGCGAGAACATCCGCCTGAAAATGATCGCCGCAGATTTCGACAGCAGCCAGGCCGCTGAAACAGGCCCCTTCCATCTCGATAACGACAAACCACCTTCAGCCGCTTTGTCGGTTGACGCTCCCGATTCAGCGTATGTCGATTTTGTCGATATACGATATACCCTGGCCGATGAGGAGGAAGACAGTCTTTCTGTAACCGTCTCATATTCGACGGACGGCGGAGTCGTGTATCATCCGGCAACCGTTGAAGGAACGCTTGCGGATATAACACCGGAGCATTATGCATCATCGCTCCGGTGGGATACTCTCAAAGATCTGCCAGACTATACCGGTCCGGTCATATTCAGGGCTCTTCCCGCCGATCATGACGACGGAACCGCTGCATATGCAACCATTAAGGTGAATACGTTCGGCCCCTGTTCGGTAACCATAAACAACGCCGATACTCAGGACTCGACGGTAATAATCGATTATATGATCTCGGATTTGAAGAATCACACCATAAACCTGAAAGTTGAATACTCCGTCAATAACGGGACTACCTATCAACCGGCGTCAACCACCGGGCAGGTGAGCACGATTCCGCCATCCGGCTATAACGGTTCTTTCACATGGAACAGCAGCAAAGACCTCGCGGGATTTGACGGCAACGCCCGGCTGAAGGTAACGCCGAACAACGGCAGCGACGGGCAGTACTCCACTCAGGATGTATATGTGGATTATAACCAGCCGCCCGCCATCCGGCTCGTTTCCGCCAACTCGGATACACTCTACTCAGGCACGGTCGTTCTTACGGTAAAGATCAACGATGCCGAAAAGAACTCGGTTCTGGTACGCGCCGAATACTCACTCGACGATGGTGTGACATACAAGCCCGCAACATTGACCGACAGTCTGGGAATCAAGCTCGATTCGGATGCGGTTCTCTCCTGGCGTGCCTTCCGCGATATAGGATTCGTATATAACGCCAGGGCAATGCTCCGTATCACCGCACGGGACAACGATCCGAGCGAACCTCTCGTTACGGGGCCTTTTTCTGTGACGAATCTTGCTGCAGACTATTCTTTTGACCGGGCTATCGACGGGAACGATCTTCCGCTTTTCCTCGATGCATGGAAAAAACAGGACCTTGCAATGGAAATCGGTCCGGCCTCAGGTACAGTCCCTGAAATCACGATACATCCCGATAAAAAAATCGATTTCGAGGATCTCGCCATTTTCGTCATGATGTGGAACTGGTACACCGAACAGAGCAGTCAGCAGAAACCCGCATTCAAACCGGTCACGGAAAATTCAGGCAGCGAAATCAGGCTCTTGCGCCAGGATAACGGAACACTTGCCGTAATCAGCGATAAACCGCCCGACTACATGAACCTGATAGTGAGCGCCGAATGCAGGAAAAATGTCTCCCTGACGGTTACGGGAAGCGGCTACTGGACCGAGGATAACACCGGGATTACCCTGACACGGCCGTTCGACAGGAATCTGTTTGAAATCGCATCCGGTCTCATGAGTGAGAATAAATCAGATAACAGCGGTCCCTATACTCTGGCGACAATAAAAGTGACCGGAGAGCTTTCGGTGAACGACATCATACGAGCCTCATATAAATACAGGGGCACCGGTGAGGGGAACATTGTACAGGGAAGTATCGTTTACACTATCAGTGAAATGACGGTATTACCGGCCGCGTTTACCATGTACCAGAATTCTCCCAATCCGTTCAATCCATCGACAACGATTTCTTTCGAGCTCCCGGATGATTCCCGAACGACCATAACCATCTATACCATTGAGGGGCAGATAGTAACCGTCCTGGTAAATGACCTTCTGAAGGCGGGATTCCATTCGTACATCTGGGATGCGGGGAGAATGCCGAGCGGAGTATACCTGTATACGATTCATACCAACGGATTCTCCGGGACAAAGAAAATGATGCTGCTCAAATAGCATTTCGGAACCGATTATTCCGATCTCTGTCGATTATAATAATACATGAATTATTAATCTGCGTTTCACATGCAATATATGCTCAGCTTGTGTCTCAGCCGGAATACCGGTCATTTTTTTATTTTTTTCCTCTTTTTCATAAAACAGATATATGTATATTATTTATATTCTCTTCCCGCCTATTTGACAGTATACCGTATGAAACGGATCAAAGCCTGACAGGCGGTCATTAATAAAAACACAAGGTGCCAGAATACAACGTTTTCATGATTGCAGCGGAAAGGATTCATACCATGACCGATAATCAGCGATCAGGAATGGAACGCCGCGTCGCGGAGGCAGCGGTTCCCGTTGAACGAAGAAACCATCCTGATCGGCGTACTATTCTCAAGGAATCAGACGAGGCTATTCAGCGGTTACGGAATATCTCCATGTTCAACAACCTGTCTGTGGAACAGTTGGATAAAATGGTTAGAATCTGTTCGAAAAAGAAATACTCGAGCCAGGAACAGATTTACCGCATGGGTGAAGAATCGAAGGATATGTTCATTCTCATGAAGGGGAAAATAAGCATTACATTCAATTCCGGTGTCGAACTGAAAAACATCGTTCCTACCGGCACAGTCGGCGAAATGGGAGTTTTTACCGGCGAACCCCGTTCCGCTTCTGTTCTGGCAGACACCGATTGTATCGTTCTCAATATCAATAAGGCGGAGCTCTTTACCCTGTTCCGGAACGATATGGAACTGTGCGTAAAAATACTGCTGAATATCATCAGGAATCTATCGGAAAAAGTCCGTACCGACAATAAAGTCATCGAAGAATTGATGTACCGGGTCCGGTCGCTCGAAATACTTTAAAAACAAGTTTGTGGTTTATGGTTCGTGGCTTGTGGTTTGATATTTTTCCTCTGATAAATTCGAAATGGTAAAACTATGAACTAAAAGCATAACACCATGCGGGCTGAAATAATATAAAACAGATCAAACCGTACCATTGATTGAAAGGAATAAATCATGCACACTAACAGAAGATCGGGTGCAGACCGTCGCAAGGAACAGCTCCTGGTGCATGTTGAGAAACGAAACGGTACTGAAAGACGTACCATTCCAAATGATCCGGACCTGACAATCGGAAGACTGCGGATGATCTCCTTTTTCGAGGGACTGTCAAACGAACAATACAAAAGGCTGCTCAGTATATGCACGAAAAAAAACTATGAGCCGAATGAGTACATCTTTCACCTTCATGACGAATCAACAATAATGTTCATCATCATCAAGGGGAAATTGACCATACAATTCAGCGACGGGAGTCAAAACACCAATCTCTCCCCTGCGGGTCTCATCGGCGGAGTAGGAATCTTCACCGGAATCAGACGGTCGGCATCTCTCATGGCCGGTACCTACTGTACAGTTCTGAGCTTTAACAAGGAAGAGCTTTTCCGTATTTTTGACGCTGACACCACTATGCTGATCAGAATTCAGAATAACATAATCCGGGACATTTCGGCCAAGCTCGGGGAAGACAATAAGATTATCGATGAAATGAAAAAAATACATACGCTCGAAATTTTGTGATTACACCGGCTTCACACCATACAGTCACACGTACACGGGTGACGCCACATTCTCACGGAAGAAACATGAAAGGAAGCTATATTCTCCTGATAGCGGTACCCGAAAAGACATCTCTCAGGACAGGATGTCTGGGAATTGTGGAATTCAACCCCGGGTATTATGCCTATGTCGGATCCGCACTCAACAGTCTGGAAAAAAGAATCTTACGTCATGTCCGGCGTTCAAAAAAGCTCTTCTGGCACATCGATTATCTGCTCGAGCATGCTGACATACGGGACGTTTATTGCGTAGTCAGCCCCCGTAAACTCGAATGCGATACCGCCCGAAAGCTTTTGCATCATCTCGATCATATGCCTGGTTTCGGCTGCTCGGACTGCTCGTGTCCCAGCCATCTTTTCTTCCATGCCGATCCCGATTTCATACAGGCCATCATCCGAAAAACACTCAAGGAAACGAATCTGCCGGTATACCAGATTTCATGCGCAGCCCGGCATGACTCCCGAGAAGACTGAAAACCACAAACGCACGTTCCGTCCATTACCCGTTTACCAGGTACGCCCCTTGAGGAGTTTCTCGCGCTGATACGGTGTCAGTTCGTCTCCCCGCTCCTTCAGCCACCCGGTAAAATCATTTTCTATATCGTCCGTCCATTTCCGGTCGATCTGTCCCGGAGTATATTTCCCCTCACGGAGACGCTGATGGCCGAACTGATCGCGAAGCCGGATAATTTCGGAGGATTCCACAACTTCCTGGGCAAGGTGAGCCGGGATGAATATAATCCCTTCCTGTTTGCCGAGAACGACATCGCCCGGCATAACCGTGGCGTTGCCGATACGGATGGGGACATTGATTCCCATAAGCATGACATCTTTCAAAAACGACGGGTCCCAGCCGCGGTTAAAAACAGGAAAACCGGGAATATCGAGAACTCCCTCGATATCACGTGCGCCGCCGTCGATCACGACTCCGGTGCCCCCGGATTTCACGTAGATCGAATTTCCGAGGTTGTCGCCCATGAATGTCCCGTCCGTAACCTTGCCGAAGAGGTCGACAACGATGACATCGCCCTTGACGAGGGTATCGATTATCCATGAATTCTGTGCTCCGATACGGCCGTCTTTTTCCCCCGTCTTGTTAATGACATCGTTCACATCCGGCCGCAGCGGCTGGAAGTACGCGGTCACCGCACGTCCGACGAGCACCGGATTTTCCCTGGTCACCACCCAGTTCCGCTCGAACTGGCTGTTGAAATTGTGATTTTTCAGAACCGACCACGCCTCTTCGATCGCAACGTCTTTCATCCGTTCGAGGATATCATCAGGTACCTTGGGACGGCCATCGGGAAAGCGTTCTCCCTGCCAGAGCGGCGTGTATTCAATCAGCTCCGCCTTTGAAAAAACGCCGACCTGAGCGTACAAGATTTCTGCACGTAAACATAGAGAACAGACACATATAAAGCATGCTGCCAGAACAATTATTTTTTCTCTCATACTCCGCTCCTGTCCAGATATTACGAAAGTGAACGGGATTATCATGAGTAAAGGCTTTACGATTTACGAATGACGATTTACGAATTTTGAATGGGTAAAATCATAAATCAAAAATCGTAAAATAAAGGATTATTCCATACCCCGGATATACTGTGCTATTTTTTCTTCCCTTTTTTCGCGACAAAGTCCGCGGTCCAGTACTCTCCCATGTCAATGGTGCCTTTGATAGTATCCCCTTCGATGGTGCCGGTATAGTGGAAACTCACGCCGGTCGCCTCGTGATGGAGATACCCGGTAAAATCGATCGTATTCCCCTGCACTTTCCCTCTCAGATTCCCCTCTGTAAGCTCACCTTTATACACCCCGGTTAGATTTTCGCCGTCCTGCTCGAAAATTGCTGTATGACGAGCCTCGCCGGCAACAAATGTCAGCGTTATCGACCATTCACCTTTCACATTCGGTGTTTTAGCCTGATCCTGTCCGGATATGACACCTGTCAAGCAGAACAGTAAAAAAATGAAACCGGCAACAAAACGAATCTTCATATATTCCTCCCAAATTAGATATCAGAACAGTATTGCTCTTTTGAGTTTACACAGCCTTCGAAAGAATTTCATGGAGACGGAGAGCAATAGGAATCTCGTCGCCGGGTTCGAGCATATACGACATGATTCTCATTCCATCGCCGCCATATCCCATTTCGATGCCGGGTTCGCCATTATAAAGCTGATCGCTCACATCACGGGGCGAAATCTTTACCGCGTTCTGATCCCAGGTAATGGAGAGGGTCGGCGCCACATTCGATCGCCGTGTCGGCTGAAGAACTTCGGTCTTGACCGTCTGTATGGCAGTAACCGTATCGCTGATATGTTTCAGCTTTCTTTCCCATTCGGCCCATTCGGCCTTGTGATCCCGGGCTTTAACCCACATTTCAACAGCCGCGAGCATGCCCATGATTTCCTCTTTACCCACTTTCATGGGACGGCCGAGCGCATGATGGGGGGAGATGTTGAGAAATGCCGCTTTAACCAGGTCTTTCCGCCCAAGGAGCAAACCGGCGCTCTGCGGTCCGCGGAGACACTTGCCGCCGCTATATGTGACCAGGTCCACACCCGCCTGGATATACCTGTTGGGGACATCGGGACGTTCGGCTGCCGCATCGACCATCACGGGGATACCGTGTTTCTTGCCGATAGCAACGATATCCTCGAGCTTCAAGATGCTTGTATCGAGAACCTCGCCCCAGACATCGAGCATGACCGTTTTATCGGTTACTTTCGCTTCCATTTCTTCCGCCGATCCCACCTCTATCATCTTGACTCCCACCATCCAGATCGAGCGGTCATAGACATGACGCTGGTCTTTTGCAACGAGCACTTCGTTTTTCATACCGGTCGTATCGGGGAGCAGCGCCATTTTTTCAGGGTCTCCTCCGGTCACACAGGCGCACGTTGCGGCAAACATCGCACCCGCGGCACCCGACGTAACGCAGCCCCATTCGGCACCGGTCAGCTCGGCAAGCCGTTTTCCCGCGCCTTCCATGAGGTCATCCATCCGGACATAGTGTTTGTTTCCCTCTTCTATCGCCGCTATGACCTCGGGCAGCATGAGAGAACCGCCGCGGTTTGTCAGGGTTCCCATACAGTTGATGACAGGCTTCACCCCTAACGATTCATATGTCGGAACGGAGATGCGCAGCGCTTGTGCAGTGGGTTTCGCCTGGCAGCCTGAAATCCCGGCGAACGCCGCAAGCCCGGTGCCCTTGAAGAATGTTCGACGGCTCAGACGCTCTAAAAATCCATGCCGTACAGCCTTATCAAGTATTCCTTTCATAACGATCAACCCCCATACTCAGAATTATTGCAATAATGCGTTTATATCCGAAAAATATTATTTGGAGCTTGTTTTTGCGGCGATAAACGATGCCATAGCTCGAATATCGTTCTTCTCGAATCCCGAGTTCGGCATCAGGCAGGTCCGGACTCCGGGCCCCTTCGAAAAGTACTCGACATATACATCGTTGAACGGTTTGTAATCGTTGATATTCCGGAGATAGACATTACCGGAAACGATATCCTCGAGCTGCAGCCCCGCCGCGGTGAGAACATCAATATGGTTCTGCGCCATCTGGCGAACCTGTTTTTCGAGATCGACGGTGGTTATCCCTTCCGCGGGAACAAAACCCGAAAGCCCGGAGATATAGAGCGTGTTTCCCGCCCAGACGGCCGGACTTGCAGTCATCGCCCGCTCATCAGGGCCGAATTTCATGCTCGCGGGCCGGACAACCTTGCGGCTTTTCAGGTCGGTCGTAGCGATACAGGTGATTTCGATATGCGAATCGCCGGGAATCCAGTCCACGAAGACCGTGGCGCGAGCCGGCTCGCTGCCGAATTCAAAAAATTCGCTGTAGACCTTGTTCACGATGCCGTAGTTATCGTAATTGTCGATATACACGTTGCTGAACACAACATTGCGAAAATCGAGGCCGGCCTGCTTGAGAACGGTTTCAATATTCCGCATCGCCTGACGAACCTGCTCCTCGAATGTCGCGGGATGGCCGCCTTCAGGGAGCTGATCGCCCTTCCCCGATATATAGAGGGTGTTTCCGGCAAGAATTCCCGGGCTGAACGGGAAACCGGCAGGAGGAGTGCCGATGGCCTTGACCTCAGAAAGATCGGTATAGGCGATACAGGTGATCTCGATACGGGAATCGCCGGGAACGTTCGGCACACCGAGCGTTGTCCGGGCAGGTGGCCGGTTCGGGAAAAACTCGCCGTACACCTCGTTGAACGTGGCGTAATTCTCCGGGTCCTCGAGATAACAATACGCCGTAACCACATTCTTCAGATCGAGACCGCCCACCGCAAGGGATTTTTCAACTTCGGCAAGGCAGTTCCGCACTTTATTCGGGAAATCCTCATTGGGACGATAATCACCCTTGCCTGAAATGTACACGGTTTTCCCTACCATGACACCCGGGGCAAAAAGCCCGGTCGGCCGTGCACCGTCGCTCGTAAGAAATTTTTTGACGGGAAGCTGGGCTTCCGAAATCGTAGACATCATTATACCTGCCAAGATATAAACAATACTATTCCATATGGTTTTTCTCATAACAAATCCCCTTTTTTACACACTGCACAACCCGACAGAATTAACTTCCGATGTCAGCTTATTCTCAGAGCGGTACGGCATTTTTTTCAATGTATTTATCAACCGCCGATTTTCCTTCCGGGCTTCTCAGATCAATATAGTAAAACCCTTCCGCATACTCAACACCGTACTGTTTACCGAGTTTCCTGTCATCATCAAGCATAAAATGACGAACGTATTCACGGTCTGCGGTCGCATCATCATTCCCGAAAACGGGAAGGCGTTTGCCCTGTTTCGCCAGCTGCGCTCTGAGCAGAGAACCGCTGTTTCCACCGCCCTGGGACCGGCATTCCACGAGAGAGGCGATTTTTTTCTCGATGTGAGCGCTGATATCGACCACCCGGTTGTGCGGCTGTCCCGGCCTGCCGACAAAGTAATAGCGTTCACTCACCAGATGGGGCTGAAGTCCCGCTTCCATGTGCTCGGGATAATCGTTCCCCATTGCGGACATCCAGCTTGCTTCCTCGGCCACACGACCGGTCACCCAGTGATCGGGATTCTCTTCGCCGTGGCCCCAGGGATTGAATGTGATAATGGTATCAACCTTGAGGAAACGGAACAGAAACACAAGCCGCGACCGGAATTCCTGGGTCGAAATGTTGTTCATGCGGTGGTTACGGTAATACATGTCGTACACATCGGTAATACCGAGCCCCTTGGCCATCTTGAAGTGTTCTTCCTCATTGCTCTTGATATTCCGGGCGGTCGTTCCCCCTCCGCATTTCTCGTCATTGGATGTTCTGATAATGTAGCCAGTGTATCCCTCACTTATCAGCTTCGCCACCGTGCCGGAGCAATAATACGGGATATCGTCGAGATGAGCATGGAGAGCGGCGAATACTTTGCCCTTGTGCGGCTGTCCCGGCGTATCCTTTTCGACAATTATTTCACCGATATCCGATCGGGAAGCTTCGGCAATCCCAGGCTGGAAAGCACTGAAACCGGCTCCCGCCAGAGCCCCGCCGAGCAGCGTTTTCCTGAAATGACCATGATCTGACATGTTTTATTATCTCCTCACAACCGTTGTGTCATTGTGAATGTTCCAAGAAAAACAGCGACTATCGCAGCGGAACCGCATTCTGTTTGATATAGTCATCAAGCCTGGACGCATATCCCTGCCCCGGCCCGATATAGTGGAACGCTTCGGCATATTCGACACCATACTTTTTACCGAGCGCCTTCTCATCATCAAGGAGAAATTCCTTCACATACTGGAAATTGGCAGTACGGTCATCACTCCCGAATATCGGAAGGCGTTTTTTTTCGCCCGCAAGCCGTTCGCGGAGACGGCTTCCGCTGCTCCCGGCTGGGCCCTGTGCTTTGTTTGCGAGATTGGATTCGATTTTTTTATCGATAATCGAACTGATGTCGACGATACGGTTGACGAGCTGCGGTCCGCGGGCATGATAGTATTTTTCCCGCACTCCATGGGGCTCGATGCCAGCCTTGAAATGCTCGGGATAGTCCTTGCCTCCTCCCGCCATCCAGCATGCGGCCTCGGTAGCCTGAGCCGTGATGTAATGGTCGGGATTTTCCTCATAGTGTCCCCATGGATCGTAACCGATGACCGTATCGACCTTCAGTACCCTGAAAAGGAAGATAAGGCGGGCTTTCAGCTCGATAATGTCGATATCTTCCATACGGTGGTTACGGTAATCGAGATTGAAGACCTTACTGAGCCCCAGAGCCTTCGCCACCTCGTTATTATCGTCCTCATTCGCCACGACCGTATCGCCGACTGTTCCCGGCCCGGCATGATCGTCATTCGTTGTCCGTATAAGGTATCCCGTATACCCTTCCCTGATGAGCTTTGCAACCGTGCCGCCGGCGAAAATCGGTATATCGTCCGCATGAGGCTGAATAGCAGCCAGTACTTTACCTTTGTGGGGCTGTCCCGGAACATCCCGCTCGATGAAAAGATCGTCGGTCGGCATGATGGCAATCGACTGAGAGGCACCGGCGGGCGAGGCTCCATTGATACCGATACTCCCGCTTATGAGCGCACTTCCCGCAAGGGTTTTGCCAATAAACTTTCTTCGTTCCATTATTCCTCCTCTTTATTGTATTGAATAATCAAAACCTTCAAAGTTAATTGGAAACACCGCTCGTAACGAATATCAAGGTAAAAATATTTGTATATTTTATCAAGGGAATTTGCATGTATACACATGATGATGCTTATAATACAGTAATTATAGTTTCCGGTTATCCAGCTTGATAAACATAGAAAACCTTTTTAAATCAGAATCCATTATTTTTTCCCGATAGTATGTGATCCCCCCGGTATCTTCTAAAGTGGGAAGCGGTTTTGGGGGCGCTTTCATCACCCTTTCTTTTATAAGGGAGACACGGTGAAACCGAGAGGGATCAATCATGTATGCTGACTTAACCAGATAACCGGATTATATTTTATCACAACATGTTTACGTCTTATTGGTTTTTTATTATTGATTTACCTTATATCTGTTCGTATAATCGTTTATGTGATGCTTTAATACTGAAATGAGGTCTGAAATTATATAAATGAACAGAATCTCAATCCATCATGCGATATCAGTGTTGTTGTCGACATGATCACCCATACACTTCAGTAAGGAGCACGAACGATGAAACATCTGAGAACTGTCTTTTTGATGGTAATTTGTCTCTACGCTTTTCCCTGTGCATATGCCCAGCAGGAATACCGTTATGATATGGTATTGAAAGGCGGACATGTCATCGATCCGGCCAACGGCGTCAACGCGGTAATGGATGTGGCGATCAAGGACAGCACCATAGCATTTGTCGGCGCCAATATTCCCGCGACAGACGCCGCAAAAACACTCGATGTTTCAGGATATTATGTTACACCGGGACTGATCGATATCCATACTCATCTGTTTTATACGTTCTTCACGGGGGCCGCACGTTCGATAATCGCGGACGATTTCAGTTTTTCGTCCGGTGTGACGACCATGGTGGATGCAGGTACATCCGGAGCCGACAGCTTTGAAAAATTCAAAAGCGATGTCGTTGACCGTATGCAGACACGGGTACTGGCGTTTATCAATATCGCCTCCCCCGGCATGAATGAAGCGGAACAGGACCCGATGCTTTTCGATGTTCAGAAGGCTGTAGCAACCGCCCGAAAATACCCCGATATTATCGTTGGATTCAAAACAGCCCATTACTGGACAAACCAGGATTATGACGAACTCCATACACCGTGGGCATCGGTGGACAGCCTCATCAAGGCGGGCACGCTTGCCAATCTCCCGGTGATGATCGACTTCTTCCCCCGTCAGCCGCAGGGTACTTACCCCGAGCGCTCATACCGTGAGCTGATTCTCAAGAAAATGCGCCCCGGCGATATCCACACTCACTGCTATGCCCGTCATTTCCCCGTAATTCGGGAGGACGGAACTGTCAATCCGGATATTCTGGAAGCACAGAAACAGGGACGTATTTTCGATGTCGGGCATGGCGCGGGCAGTTTTGTTTTCAGAAACGCGGTTCCCGCGATCAGGCAGGGATATCTTCCTAACTCGATCAGTACCGACCTTCATGGGGCAAACACCAACGGACCTGTAGTGAACATGCTCAATGTCGTGTCGAAATTCCTCTCAATGGGTGTCCCGCTCGAAACTGTCATACGGATGTCAACGGTGAATCCCGCGAAAGAGGTCAAACACCCCGAACTGGGGACGCTCAGTGTTGGGTCCATGGCCGATATTGCCGTACTCAAGTTGTATGAGGGAGAGTTCGGATACGCGGACACAAGCGCCGGTAAAATTACGGGGAATAAAAAGCTTCTGTGTTTCATGACATTCTTTAAAGGCAAAATAGTATTCGATCCCGCAGGATACAGCAAGCCATTCTGGAAAGACATTCCAAAGGAGTCGGATTACTGGGTCAATCCTTCGGGACAGCTCTGGTAAAATTCCCTCTTTTCAATGATTATTCGGAAAACCGTATATATCTTACTTATAAACAGGGGTATGCAGAATGTGCATACCCCTGTTCCTTATCGGATTTCGCATGTTTAACCATTACAACACACTGCATTTATCCGGGAAACACCGAAGTTCATATCTATTCTAATAATTTCGAGAGCTGGATTTTTTATTTTTTTCTGCTTAAAACATCATTCAGGACTTCCTTCAATTCATTGAACTGAAACGGCTTGGAAATGATACCCATAAAACCATGCCGTCTGAAATTTGAAAAAACAGGATCATTGGAATACCCGCTCGACATAATAACACGGGCGTTCGGATCATTTTTAAGGAGTAACTTCGTCGCTTCAAGTCCGCCCATTGCCCCAGGCACCGTAAGATCCATAATTACAGCATCAAACGGTTTTCCACCATCGCATGCTTTTTTATATAATTCAATCGCCTCCGCCCCGTCACATGCAAATTCCACTTCATTGCCGAGATAATTCAACATTCTGATCATAACGTCCCGGACGTTTTCCTGGTCGTCCATTACGAGAATTTTTCCCGATATCGGTACATGCCAGTCAATTTCACTTTCATCGGTGTCAACTTTCCTGATTGACTTCGATGCGGGAAGATAAATCTCAAAAACCGTACCTTTTCCCATTTCAGACTCGACTGCAATATACCCGTCATGACGTTTGATAATCGAATAGCTGGTAGTGAGACCGAGACCGCTTCCCTGCTGTTTGGTGGTGAAATACGGGTCAAAAATTTTATTGATATATTCTTCCGGAATACCGATGCCATGGTCTCCGATGATAATCTTCACATAATTTCCCCCGGGAAGGGGTATTGCATCTTTATTATCCAAAACAATATTATCAGCTTTTACCTCTATTGTTCCGCCCATCGGCATTGCCTGTATAGCATTGATAATCATGTTGTTAATTACCTGATAAATCTGACTTTTATCAATTTCTGCCCACCACAGGTCATCAGGGATCAGGCAATCGCATCTGACATTGGACCCCCGCACGGAGAATCCGGCAGACTCTTTTAACAGCTCCGAAATCTGTTCAGGCTGTTTGAATGGCGCCCCTCCTTTTGAGAAGGTAAGCAGTTGTTTGGTTAAATCTTTGGCACGGAGACTCGCTTTTTCAGCGTCCGTCAGCATTTCATATCCCTGGCTTTTTGTATTCAGATTCATTTTTGCCAGCGAAATGTTTCCCAAAATCGAGGCAAGAATATTATTAAAATCATGGGCTATACCTCCGGAAAGAATACCGAGCGATTCAAGTTTGCTCGCTTTACTATGCTCTTCTTCCAGCCGTTTGCGCTCGGTTATATCTCGTGTCAGGGCAAGATATACCTTTTGTTTGTCAAGCTCCATGAATCCCAGATTGACTTCAATGGGAAATGTGCTTCCGTCTTTACGTTTATGTCTTCCCGTAAATGTCACATATCGGGACGAAGAAAGCTTTGTCCAGAATCGTTTATGTTCACGGGATATAAATTCCACATCCACATCTTCAATGGACATGGAAAGCAGTTCTTGCCGAGTATATCCCAGACTCTCGCAAACCCGCTGATTCACATCGAGAATTTTACCGTTCCTGTCATGAATAAATATCGATTCCCCTGCCTGTTCAACGACACTGCGGAAACGATTCTCGCTTTCACGGAGCGTTTCCTCCGCTCTCTTGCGCTCTGTAATATCGGTTACCGTCACGAGAGCTCTTTTAAATTTCTGGGTTTCATCCGAAAAAGTAATCCGATGGAGGATATTAATCATACGTCCGTCAATAGTCTTATTAACAGACTCGCATACATAATGTGACTGCCCCATCATGAAAGCAATCAGCGCATTCTTATAAATCTCAAGTGCCTGAGGAATAAGGTTCTTACCGATTTTTTTGACGATATCTTCTTTTGACCGGGCACCATACAGTTTTACGGTCTCATGATTGACATCGACCAGTTTTAATAAGGATATTATTTTCAGAAAGACGTCCGGATTTTCAGACAAATAGCTGTAATAGTCCGTGATGTGCGAGGATTTTATACTGTCCATGTATTTGCATGCATCGGAAATGTCGTATTCCCATATTGAAATGGGTGCTTTATCGAATATTGTTTTATAACGCTCCTCGCTTTCCCTGAGCGCTTCTTCCGTCTGAATGTTTTTCTCCACCTTCCGTTGGAGTTGCTTATTAATTTTCTTTAACTCCATGGTTCGTTTTTCGATAATTTTCTCAAGATGAACAGTTACAGTACGCAACGAATCTTCAGCTTTTTTCGTCTGTAACATTCTGTTAATTTTAGCAATATATTCGATATCACAGACCGGAGAGGCAATAATGTCATCGACGCCGGCTTCGAATCCTCCGGCTCTGTATTCGGATGATACCTTTGATGATGTTAACAGAATGATCGGTATTCCAGATGTTTTCTTGTTGTGCCTGACTTTATGACATATTCCGAACACGTCTTTTTCAGAAGAATCAACCTCAATAAGTATCAAATCAGGAAGATATGTACAAACTGCATCAAATCCACCATTTACATTCTCCACACTCCGTATGATACAACCGGGAAAATGTTCTTCTGTAAGTTTCCGAAATCTGTCAGGGGTTTCCGATTGTTGTCCGATAAAGAGTACCGTATCCGCGGGATGATTTGGTTGCGGGCTATACGGAATATTCATTTCCTCGCTCCCTTGAATTGTTTCAATATGAAAATCCGCATAAATCACGATACACAGTATTCACATTATTCGAGTCCGAACAGAAAAAGCCATAAGGCTCACAAATCGATTCTCCCAAAAATATGGAGGTATGAAACTCAGCGCATGCTATAAAGTAATACAAGAAAATTGTTTTTCAATAAAATTGTTTATAATAATCCCGGAAGAAAACAATAGTCTGATATTCATAATACTATAAATTTATGAAAAAACGTACCATATAGAGTATATCCGCAAATACCTTCACCCCTGATCTTTTTCGGATAATACATTTCTTAAAAAATCTGTAAAGTATACAGTAACCATGGTATAATTTTCTTTAAAAGTCCGGATAAATTATGTATACTTAAAACAGTAAAAAATCCCGGTTTTGCATTCATCCGACAAGTCATAAAAAAAGAGGAATAAACGATGCACCTGAAAAGCGTCACACTCCTTCCGGAAATGTATCCGACACACGAGCGGTACCCATTTAACCAGAAAATTTTTAACTCGACCCGGTGTATCGATTTTACAACGGCGGTTACTTTTTTCGTCGGAGAGAATGGTACAGGAAAATCGACGCTGCTTGAAGCGATAGCCCGTAAATGCGGAATTCATATCTGGGGTGAAATAGAAAGAACGAGATTCGAAAACAATCCTTTCGAAGAAGATCTTTACAAAGCCCTTGCCATCGAATGGAATGATGGTGGTGTGCCGGGTTCATTTTTCTCTTCGCAGTTTTTTCGCAATTTTGCCAGAATGCTCGATGAATGGGCAGCGGCAGACCCGGATATGTTTTCATATTTCGGCGGCAAATCGCTCGTAACCCAGTCGCACGGTCAATCACTCATGTCATATTTCAAGTCCCGCTACTGTATCAAAGGGCTGTATTTTCTGGACGAGCCGGAAACAGCACTCTCACCAACAAGCCAGCTGGAACTTCTGACGATACTCAAGGATATGGGCCGAGCCGGCCATGCCCAGTTCATAATCGCGTCACATTCACCGATTCTTCTTGCATGCCCGGATGCCGTCATTTACAGTTTCGACAAATCTCCGGTCCGGGAAATCGAATATGAGGATACGGAACACTACCGGATATATAAAAACTTTCTTGAAAACAGGGACCGGTATCTGTAATCAGGCAACCGTATTAACTCATGAGCTCATCAGCAGAACGGCGCAGTCACAAAAATAATGCCGTTCCCGCACCGTTCTTCTGAAAAATATGGTTTGATAATATCTGATAAAAGCCTTGATTCGGATTATATTATCAAATATCTTTTCCAGATGACGGGTCAGTACATTTACCGCCCGGATTATTGATAATTATCACTCCGGATAATGTTTCATAATAAGAATCCCCAGAAAAACAACAGGTATCATACGGAACCATAACCTGTTTCAGAACCGGAAGAAGACCATATGTACAGAAACAATACAGTATCCGCTGTCGTTCCGGTGTATAATGGCGAAAATCTTATCGACCAGACAATTCAGGGCATTCCTGACTATATCGACTTTATTATCATCGTTGATGATTGCAGTTCGGACAAAACCGCTGAAAAAGTGAAAGAATCGATATCTGGAAATCATCGTATCATATATATAAGGCACGAAACAACTCTCGGCATCGGAGCCGCCATCCGTACAGGGTACATCTGGTGCCGTGACCATAATGCGGATATTGCAGTTGTCATGAACGGTGATTTCTCGATGAACCCGGAAGATATTCCGAACCTGCTGGACCCCATTGTCGACAACCATGCGGATTATACCAAGGGGAACCGTCTCATCACAGGGGAAGCATGGCAAAAACTTCCCCACATCAGATATTTTGGGGATTCGGTTCTCACTCTCATGACAAAAATTGTCAGCGGTTACTGGCATGTCACCGACTCCCAGTCCGGCTATACCGCAATGAGCAAAAAAGTCCTTCATCTCATACCGATCGAGAATATACATCACGGGTACGGCTATCAGAATGATATTCTTGTAAGGTTAAATATCTACAATTTCCGGGTTATGGATATTTCAATAAATCCCGAATATAGAGCTTTGGAAAATCGCGGTACACGATTTCATGCAATACTATTTCCGGTTTCTCTGCTCCTGCTACGGTTATTTTTCCGCAGGATGTTTCAGAAATATGTGGTCCGTGATTTTCATCCCCTCATATTTTTTTACGCTATGGGGATACTCATCTTGCTCGTTGATATTCCTATCATCATACGTCTGTTTCTTCAGTGGAGAATCACGGGATTCATTCCGACCATCAATACACTGGCAATTTTATTTTGCACATTTACAAGCCTCCAGTTTATACTGTTTGCAATGCTGTTCGACATGGAAGCAAACAAAGAACTGAAAGGAAACGATAATCACACGCATTCTTGTTGACATAACTCATCCCGCTCATGTCCACTTTTTTAAACATTCGCTCTGGATATGGCTTGAAAAGGGCCATGACGTTATTGTCACCAGCCGTGATAAGGATTTGACTGTTTACCTGCTCGACTGCTATGGTTTTAAACACATCAATCTCGGACATCACGGCACCACACCATTTGAACTGGCTCAGGAACTGCTTGTGCGGTGTACGAAGCTTCATGGTATCGTACGTAGAGAGCGCCCCGATATTCTGACTGCAATAGCGGGAACCTTCATCGCCCCGGTCGGCAGACTCACCGGAACACCGTCAGTAACATTCTACGATACGGAACACGCGACCATCTCCAATTCGATCGCGTACCCGCTTTCCCGTCACCTCGTTCTGCCGTCATGCTACCGTCGGGTCATTAAACGCCCCCATCTGACGTACAATGGATATCACGAACTGGCATACCTTCATCCGGCATATTTCAAACCCGATCCCTCGGTGCTCAATCTCCTCGGACTCACGGAAAGCGATCCATTTATCATCATGCGGTTTGTCTCGATGAAATCGGGTCATGACATCGGATATTCGGGATTATCGGCTGCCATGAAACGGAAAGCCGTTCAAGCGTTTTCTCCGCATGGGCGTGTCTTCATCACATCCGAAAAAGAACTGCCGGATGATCTGGAGCCATACAGAATGCAGATTCCCCCGGAAAAAATACACGATGCACTGTATTATGCTTCCCTGCTGTACGGCGAAAGCGCCACAATGGCATCGGAGGCTGCCGTTCTGGGGACTCCGGCGGTCTACATCGACAGAGTCGGGAGGGGATATACCGACGAACAGGAACGGGTATACGGTGCTGTTTTCAACTTTTCAGATTCCGCGGAAGACCAGGAACGATCGATCCAAAAAGGCATCGAGCTCCTCACGACTCCCCGGGTAAAAGAATTATGGCGTGAGAAAAGAGACAGAATCCTGAGCGAAAAGATCGATGTGACCCGCTACATTACGGATTTAATCGAAAATCTCGGAGG
>JAJFUH010000081.1 GCA_021372535.1 bacterium | reverse complement strand
CACCACGGGCCGCGTGGTATGTGTGCTTGAGGACCACATGCAGAACGCGGGACACCACGAAGTCACATGGGACGGTGTGGACAATGAAGGTCAGTATGTTGCCTCGGGTGTCTACATGTACCGTATCGAAGCGGGAGGGAGGAGTGAAACGCGGAAAATGACACTTATAAGGTAAGTGTCTCAGTACCTCAGCGCTTTTTTACTTGTTTCACCCCATTTTTTTCCTGAAGCGGGCTATGGAAGCTGTCAGAATAACCACAGCCATCAGCGCAAGCACCGCGACATTTTCCCACAGCTCGGCGAATCCCGCCCCTTTGAGGAAGAGATTCCGCACGATAATCATGTAGTACCGGATGGGGTTGATGTAGGTCAGAGTCCGCCATATTTTCGGCATGTTTTCAAGCGGAAGGAAGAAACCGCTCATGAGAATACAGAAAACGCTGAAGAACCATGTTGTTAAAAGCGCCTGCTGCTGTGTGGTGGTTATGGTCGATATGAATATGCCGAGACCCAGTGTGCATAGAAGAACGACCATGGTCATGAGGAGAAACTGTACGAGCGACCCGTGAATGGGAACATGGAACTCGGCCCTTATGACGATAAGTGAAATGACGAGCTCCATCAGGCCGATAATTCCGAAAGGTATCGTTTTGCCGAGAATGAGCTCGGTTCGGGTAATCGGCGAGACCATGAGCTGTTCGAGCGTTCCCGATTCGCGCTCCCTGACGATGGACATTGCGGTGAGCATCATGGTTATTATGGTGACGAGCACGACCATGATGCCGGGAACCATGTAATATGACGATTTTATCTCGGGATTGTACCATATCCGGCTGTCGGCTGTGATGAAATTGAATCTCCGGGAACCGGACAGTTGAATTCCCGGATTCGTAACCTGTTTCTGCTGAGCCCATGAGAGGATGATCTGGCGGACATACCCAGCGCCGGTCAATGCCACATTGGTATTCTGTGCATCCGCCGTAACGGATATCCGGGGATGTTCGCCGCGAGTGAGATCGTGCTCGAAATCGGACGGAATGGTTACGCCGATGATGACTTCACCGCGACGGAGAAGGTCTGCAACCTCCCGGCTGTCGGTTGACCGGCGGCTGATATCGAGATACCGTGAGTTGGTGAATGTGGTAACGAGACTCCTGCTTGTCGCTGAGTTGTCGAGGTCGGCAATCACGGTCGGGACGTGTTCCACATCGGTGGAGATCGCCCATCCGAGGACCAGAATCTGTATTAACGGCATTCCGAGAGAGATGGCGATCATAGACCGTGTCCGCACCAGCTGGAGAAATTCTTTTTTTATGATATGAGGCAAAGCTCGCATACAATAGCCCTCGTTTTATTATCGATAGTCCTGGTCATGAATGGAGTATCTTTCGTCGATTTTGGATTTATGATTTTAGATTTACGATTTATAAATTCCTACTGAATCAGAGATCGATTTCAGCTTGATAGTCCTTAATAAATCGTCATTCGTGAATCATCATTCGTAAATCAGGAATTTGTCCTTGTTTTGAACCTCACTGTGGCGATCAGTAAAAAGAACGTTCCGAGCAGGGCGAGAAAGAGCGCCTGGTTTTTAAGAATGTCAAATGTGCTCGATTTGAGCAGAATACCCCGGATTATGATCATGTAATATTTTGCCGGTACGATGGAGGAGAGCATCCTTATCGGCGCGGGCATGCTGAAGATGGGGAAAATGAAACCAGACAGCATGATCGATGGCAGAATCGTTGCAACGAGCGCCGCCATCATTGCGACCTGCTGCGATGGGGCGACGCTTGAAATGAACAGGCCGATGCCGAGCGCACAGTAGATAAAAAGAACGCTGAGCCCCACCAGAAGAACGAGGTCCCCATGGAGCGGAATGTCGAACACAAGCTTTGCGAACACGAGGATGAACACCGCATCCACTATCGATAATAAGACATAGGGTATTACTTTACCGACAATGATTTCCAATGGCCTCACCGGTGACACAAGCAGTATTGCCATTGTCCCCGTCTCTTTTTCGCGTGATATCGTAATCGAAGTGAGAAGCGCGCACACCATCATGAGAATAACCGCAACGAGACCCGGGATAATAAAATTCGCGCCCTTGAGATCGGGATTGTAGAGGAACCGCTCCTGCAGGTCGATCGGGAGTACGGACAGTTCGCGGCCTGCCCCTGCTGACGGGGAATTTTTCAGGGAATACATGGTGAGGAGCGCGTTCGCATAGTTGAGCGATGCGTTCCCGAACGTGGGATCGGAACCATCCACAATAAGCTGAACATGGGCTTCGGTTTTTGTGGCGCGGTCATTGCCAAAACCTTTGGGAATGACGACTGCCGCTTTAATTTCACCTTTACGCATGAGGGCTTCGATTTCATCCCGGTCCCGTAAATGATATCTGATATCGAAGTATTTTGAAGAAGTGAAATCCCTGAGGAGCGCCCGTGACTCGTCACTGTGATCATAATCGATCACCCCTATGGCGATATTGGTGATGTCCATGTTGAGCGCATGCCCGTAGAGCAGAACCATGAGCACCGGCATGGCAAAAATGATTGCCAGAGAGCGCGGATCACGGACAATATGGTAGAATTCCTTGATGATGATCGCCCTGATTCTTCTGAACATTCCTGTTCCTTCCGTTTCTCTCCGTTATCTTTCCTTCGGGCTCCCCTGTCTTAAATCTCGCGAATACAGACAGAAAGGAGGAGCGTTTTTATTCTCCGGCATTCCGCACGAGATAAACGAATATATCCTCGATGGTTTTCTTTCCGAACTGCTGTTTGAGGTCATCCGGGCTCCCTATGGAGAGGATTCTTCCGGCATGCATGATCGAAATACGGCCGCAGTATTCCGCCTCGTCCATGTAATGGGTGGTTACGAACACGGTCACGCCCATTTCAGAAAGGTCATAGATGATATCCCAGAAGGCCCTGCGGCTGACCGGATCGACCCCGCCTGTCGGCTCATCGAGAAAGAGAACCCGTGGATTGTGCTGGATCGCGCATGCAAGGGATGTCCGCTGCTTCCACCCGAGGGGAATGGACGATACGAGCCGTCTGCTCAGCGATATGGAAATCCCGAGACGGTCGTAGAGCTGTTCCCTCGCTTTGCTCATCTCATTCGATGACATGCCGTACACGCCGCCGTAAAAAGCGAGGTTTTCCTCGACCGTGAGATCCTCATAGAGGCTGAATTTCTGGGACATATATCCGATATGACGGCGTATATTTTCCTGCTCGCGGAGGATGTCGAATCCTGCGACGGTTCCCCTGCCGCCGGAGGGAGTGAGTATCCCGGTCAGCATGCGTATTGTTGTGGACTTCCCTGCGCCGTTTGCTCCAAGAAAACCGAATACTTCGCCCTTTTCGACGGTAAAGGTGACACTGTCCACAGCGGTGAACCTGCCGAATTTCCTCGTGAGCTCGTAAGCTTCTATAACGTAGTCATTTCCCATGTATCACCATGTGCTCCACAAATACATCTTCAATCGAAGGTTCGATACGCTCGACCGTCACGTTCGTAATCGAGCGCTCTTTCAGAAATTCAACGATAACCGGGATCGCAGCTTCGGCATCTCCGACTGTCAGGTGCATGCGGTCACCGAACGTACTGACATCGAGCACGATATCGGGGAAAACGAGCTTTCTTGTCATCCGCACGATATCCGCACCGCGCACCGCGAGCAACTCGTTTTTGAAGTGGGCAGGGAATGAATCGGGCGTTCCCTCCCGGATGAGAACGCCGCCGAGAATGAGCCCGACACGGTCGCAGCGCGCCGCCTCGTCCATGTAAGGTGTCGATACGATAATAGTGGTTCCCGAGCTTTTAAGGCTTGCCAGAATTTCCCAGAACTCACGTCGCGACACCGGATCGACTCCCGTCGTAGGCTCGTCGAGGAAAAGGACTTCCGGTTTGTGGATGAGTGTGCACGACAGGGCAAGCTTCTGTTTCATGCCGCCGGAGAGCTGTCCTGCCCGCCTTTTGACAAACGGCCCCAGCCGTGAGAACGAAAGAAGCTCATCGATACGTCTGCGGCGCTCATTCCCGGAAACGCCGAACAGATCGGCGAAGAAGACGAGATTTTCCCATACGCTGAGGTCCTGGTAAAGGCTGAAACGCTGGGGCATGTAGCCGATGATCCGTTTTACCTTCGTTGCTCCGGTGAGCGTGTCGAATCCGCCGACTGTCACTGTTCCGGAGCTCTGGAAAAGCAGGCAGGAAGCAATGCGCATGAAAGTGGTTTTACCGGCGCCGTCCGGACCGATAATACCGTACATTGAAGCCTCTTGTACGGCAAACGACAGATTTTGGAGCGCGGTGATTGTCCCGTAGGTCTTGACAAGGGATTCAACCGTTACGGCAACCATATCACAATCCCTCAATATAGGCATCGGCGGGCATGCCGATCTTGAATATCCCGGCGCTGTTGTCCACGGTTATCTTGACGGCATATACGAGCTCAACCCTCGACTCTTTTGTCTGTACGTTTTTCGGGGTGAATTCCGCTTCCTCCGATATCCATGTCACGGTGCCGTCGAAGGTTCTATCGGGGTGGGAGTCTATCCGGAGCTTCGCTTTTGAACCGATCTTTATCAATCCGAGCATCGGCTCGCTCACATAGATGGTAAGCCACATCGAGGACAGGTCGGCAATCGAGCAGATCGGTGTTCCCGGATTGGCCAGCTCTCCCTGTTCCACATATTTTTCGATAATGACACCATCCAGGGGGGTGACGACCGTTCCTTTTTCTATCTGATAATCGAGGAGCTTGAGGCTGGCATTGACTCTTTCCATGCCCGCTTTAATAGTTTCCTTTTTGGCCTTGAATCCGGCAAGTTGGTTTTCCGCAGCTTTAAGCCGTGATGCAGCAACCGTAAGCTCGGTCTCGGCTTTATCGAGAGTTTCACGGGTTGCTGCTCCCTGCTCGAAAAGACTGGCGAGACGGTCGCGTGTTCTACGTGTGTTATCGAGCGTCGCCGAAGCCTGGGTAACCTGCTCCGTAGCCGCGGCAATTTCACGATCGGATGTTTTCGTATTCCATTCGAGTTCATCGAGGCTCGCGGCGGTTACATTGCGCTGGAGCCGGAGGTTTTCCACATCTGTCTCCGCAAGGGTTTTGTCTTTGGCGACAAGATCCCCTTCCTCGAAGAATACACCTTTAAGTTCACCAGCCGACTGAGAGCTCACGAGCACTTTGGTTGCCTCGAATGTCCCCGATCCGGTGAATGCCTGCTCGTTTCCGTTTTTGCAGCCGCCTATTAAAAAAAGCACACATATTCCAAGAACAGGAACGCTTTTATTCATTGTTTCCTCCCGTATATCGTATTCCTATGATATATTCGATATATGCCGCGGTCAGGTGCAGATTAACCCGTGACACCGACTGGTCGAGAATAGCCTTCGTAAATGCCGTATGGGCGTTGTCGTAATCTGTTTCGCTTGCCATGCCCTCACGGTATGCGTTCGAAATGAGTTCGAGGTTCTTTTTGGAAAATTCAGCCGCTTCCGCCGCAAGCTCGGATCGTCTTTTCGCCTCTTTGTATCGCGCAGAAGCGTCGGCGGCCTGTTCTTTCAATGTCCGCTCGAAATCGTCCCGGTTTCGCTCGATTATTTTTGTGTTCAGTTCGACTTTTTTTATGTCACGCTGTGTTTTCCCCCAGTCCCAGACATTCCAGTTGAGCCGTACGCCGCCGGTGAAATAGTGCATCCATTTGTTTGCCGGAAGATCGAGCCCCGGTTTCCCGTAGTTGAAGGCGCCGGACATCGCAATCGAGGGCCTGATACCCGCCCGTGCGCTCAGTGCCGTTTTCTCCGAGGCTTCGATCGCTGCATCGAAGGCTTTGAATTCAGGACGGTACTGTGTGATATTCAGCCGGCTGAGCAGGGCGGAAAAATCTTTCGTCGTTTCATTCCATGCGATGGTGATATCCTCATCGGAAGCGACCCCGGTCATCTTCCTGAAATTGGCTTTTGCCCGGTCAACCGCCGTCGCGGCCGTAACCGAATCCATCTGTACGGTTGAAATCCTCAGACGGGCACGCAGCACGTCATTTTCGAGCGCCATGCCCTGACTTCTTCGGGCATTGACATCGCGAAGGTGATTTTCGGCTTCACGGATGGATTCCTGAGAGGCTTCAAGGGTCTCTTCAGCCATGATGAGCTGAAAAAAGGCGGTTTTTGCCTGAAATTCCGTGGCGAGTTCGGCTGCCTCGGCACGGTGCGTGTTCATAACCGACAGCTTTTTACCCGCTTCCTCGACTGCCTTGAGACGGCCGCCGTCATAGATAAGCTGATTCACCGAGAACTTCATGTCATAGGAATCGTAACCCCCGAATTGTATGGTCCTTCCGGGCATTTTTATTTCCATTACTTCGCTGACAACATTGGCCCCGGTGGTAAATGAGGCGGTGGGATACCAGGCTTTCTGCGCACTCTCCGCGTCGATTGATGCACCGTCCGCGTTGAGCCGTTCTACTGCCGCCGCATTGGAAGCATCGAGGGCTGCCTTTACGGTACGGGCGAGTGTCCACTGCTCGCCGCCGGCTGAAAAAGCACATATCATCATTAATAGTATTATAAGCGGTCCTGCCTTGGAGATATTGTTCATGGGTATTACTCCTGATCAATTTTTAAACCGTTCATTATGAGGTCTATGATGTGCTCTACACGTTTCTTCACGAATTCTTGTTCATCAATCTGCGGATATATCATGAGCGCAATCGGTTTCCCGATAAAGAAGAAAATATCGAGACTCAGGATGCTTATAATAGTCTGAAAGGAATCAACAGACCGTATCTGTCTCGAGTTTTTGGCGCTTGAAAGGGCGTTTGCCAGATCATTGCGCACGGTTTTAAATATTTCAGCGGCTTCAATGAGTAAAGGCGATGGTTTGTCTCCGACAGGAACCATTAATTCACGGATAAGTAAACGCAATATATACTGATTTTCGCTGATGAGAGAGCTGTGAATCCTTATAAATGATTCGAGAGCCGGTAGTCCCGGTTCCGAAGATGCCATTGTGGAGTGTATTGTATCGATGAAGCTGCTGATAAGATTTTTGAAAACAGCCCGGTATAATTCATCCTTGGAACCGTAGTAATAAAAAATAAGGGCTTTATTTACTTTTGCAGCCTGGGCAATGGCAGTCGTGCTGACACCGTTCTTCCCGTATTTGCCGAAAAGAAGGGCGGCGGTTTTAAGGATTTTCTCTTTCGTTCCCTGTTCGTTCATTTATCGAAAGATTTCCTTTCTTAACCAATAGGTTTAACTAACCGGTTAATTAAAATAATCAACGCATTCGTATGTGTCAAGACCTTTTTCGCTATTGTGTCACACACACGCTTTTCGTTTTCATAAACATTGCCTGTGGAAGCAGAAAAGTTCACGGTTTTCATATTATGGGATAAGAGAGAGTGAAGAAAATATTCTGTTGACAAAATATCTTAAAATAATTAAAATATATATATAAAGCTATCAATGCTGCGGATAATATAATATGTGCTGAAAAGGCAATGGCTTATCATGAATCCTATGTTTGAAGTTACGTTGTTTTTTTTCTTTGCGGTTGTCTTTTATGTTATAGGATATTACTATCATGTCAAATATGGATTTCTTCTCGTTTTTTTCAGTATTATCCTCTGGATAACAGGTTCAATCAAAGAAGTAGGAATAATAGCGCGTTCGTTGATTCAGGTTATTGTTCTGGTAATCCTCACGAAGATGATCTCGAAACAGTACAAACCTTCTTATAATCCCTATAAAATTTTCAGGCGGCCGCTTCCTCTGGCATCCGGCGCATTTAAATCACACTCGAAATTACGTCCATTGCTCTCTTTCGCAAAACTGTTTGAGGAGGGCGAACGAAAATCTTGGAAATGGATTGCTAAACCGGCGTTCGATGAGGCAGGTGATTTCTCTGAAGAACGGGCGTTAGTAGCAGAGACTCGTAAGTATGGTTATGTGAACAGGAGAGGAGTCATCATTATCAAACCGCAATTCCCTTCAGCATCGGCATTTTCCGAAGGTCTGGCATCGGTGGAAATTGATTATAAATATGGATATATCGACAGGTTCGGAAAAATAATCATCAAACCTCAGTTTCAGGGCGCCGATCCTTTTTCCGAGGGAATGGCCAGGGTGAAAATCGGAGAAAAATACGGGTATATCGATAAAACGGGGAATGTTGCCATAAAACCGGTATTCGATGAGGCGCATGATTTTTTCGAGGGATGCGCGAGTGTCGCCATAAACAAAAAATATGTATTCATTAATAAAGCAGGGAAATCCTTAACGAAACAGTATTTTGAATATACGAGCGATTTTAAGGAAGGGCTGGGATTGGTAAAAGCGGATAACCGGTATTGTTTTATTGACGGAACCGGAAAAGCCGCAATTGATCTCACGAATGATTTCAGCAACGTCTGGGACTTTTCGCATGGTTTCGCAATCGTGGAACGTGATGGGAAAAGGGGATTTATCAATACCAGAGGTGAAATTGTCATCAAACCTCAGTATGATTCCGTCCATAACTTTTCAGAAGGTCTGGCGGCAGTCGATAAAAAGCATAACGATGGGAGTTTCGATTATCACTATTGGGGATTTGTGAATGAAGCCGGTGAACCGGTTATCGATCAGCACTACGAGGATGTGCTTTCATTCTCCGAAGGTCTGGCAGCGATAAAGATACATGACAAATGGGGATATATCGATAAAACGGGGACCGTTAAAATCAACCCGGAATTTGAAAAAGCGTTTTCATTTTCACAATCGATCGCCCGTATCAAAATTCTTTTTGAGTGGGGCTTTATCGACAATACGGGTGCTTACAGGATTTTACCGCAATTTAGTGAGGCTGGAGACTTTGTCGATGGTATCGCCAGGGTCGGTGTTTGTCCTCTCGAACATGGAATAATATATAAATGGGGCTATATCCAGAGATTATCTTAGCCCGATCTGTTCCAAAATGTAATAGAACACGGATTTTCGCGGATTTTATTTTTTTATTTATATCTTTTAGGACGTTAACGTTCATTAATTGCTAAAGATAGTCAAATAATATATTATATAAATTTGTGTCTTCGTGGTAAAATATTTTCATGAATAATCCCGGTTTGATGGCCAGGTTTTACATGCTCGTTGATAAAATATGGTTGTCGTGCCGTTTTCGAAAAGTTATAAATGAACGGACACGAAGAACATGAAAAAACAGAGAGGAGGTCAGTATTGTTGCCCTATACTCCCTGGTTGATCATGATTGCCAGCGTTATTTTCTTTTACAGGCTTGGAAAGTATGAATACAAATCGGAGTTTCTTGGAGTATTGAGTATTCTGCTCTGGTTTGCATCACTGATTGTGTTCAGGTTCGGTCTGGCAGGCTGCCTGCTCGTGCAGGGGGCTATCTTTGCCGGAATGATAGGCTGGAGTTTTATTCGTAAAAAGACATGACTCATCGGTTGCCGGGCGTTGTTTCAGGGAGGAATATGATAGTAAAAACATATACGGATGTAATGCGATTCATGCTTGTAATCGTCATTACATGCACAGGAGCGCTAACCATGAACATTCAGAAGCCTTTGGGGCAGACTCTGTTGAAAGCACCGGATTTCCCGTCCGGCGCCGAGTGGATAAATACGGAACGCCCGCTTTCCATGAGCGAGCTGCGGGGCAGGGTAGTGCTCCTTGATTTCTGGACATACTGCTGCATCAACTGCATGCACATTCTGCCCGATCTGGTGAATCTCGAGCGGAAATACGGCGACCGGCTCATCGTTATCGGCGTTCATTCCGCCAAGTTCGAGGGTGAAAAGGATACACAGAACATCCGTGATGCCGTGCGGCGGTATTCTATTCATCATCCTGTTCTGAACGATAAAAATTTTGTCCTGTGGAAAAAACTCGGCGTGCAGTCGTGGCCGACCCTCGTACTCATAAATTCCGAGGGATATATCGTCGGGCAGGTGAGCGGAGAGGGCAATTTCGACAGGCTTGACAGGGCTATCGGGCATGAGCTGTCCGCGAGGGGAGTTAATGCTCCGGCACTTCAGCCGCTGCCGATATCGGATGAAAACGAGGCAAAAGACGGCTCGCTTCTCCTCTATCCCGGCAAGGTGCTTGCCGATCGAAAAGGAGGCAGGCTCTTTATCGCGGATTCAGGTCACAACCGTATCGTTGTTGCCGATATCGACACAGGTGATATAATCGACTTTATCGGTTCGGGAAAAGCGGAACTCAGGGACGGCGGATTCGGCGAGGCGGGATTTTCAAATCCCCATGGCATGGCGCTTCGGGGTAATATGCTCTCTGTGGCGGATACTGACAATCATGCGCTCAGGGTGATCGACAGCGTCGCCCGCACGGTTCGAACACTTGCGGGCAATGGGAAACAGGCTCCGTGGGGCTCACTGGGTGGAAAAGGAACGGAAGCCCGTCTCAATTCGCCGTGGGATATCGTGTTTCTCAACGATAAACTGTATATAGCCATGGCCGGTCCGCACCAGATATGGGAGTACGATCCGGCGACCGGGCAGATCGGGATTTATGCGGGCTCGGGCAGTGAAAACATCCTTGACGGCAATCGCAGGGAAGCGGCGCTTGCCCAGCCGAGCGGGATAACGACGGACGGACAGGATATCTTTTTTGCGGACAGCGAAACCAGCTCGATCCGAAAGATTTCCATGCGGAACGGAGTCGTTTCGACACTGGTAGGAACCGGTTTGTTCGATTTCGGATTCCGTGACGGCGACCTCGGTCGGGCGCTTTTACAGCATCCGCTCGGTGTAGTCCGGGACAGCGTCGGATTGTGGATAGCCGACACGTATAACAATAGAATCAGATGGATTAATCTAATAGAGAATACTATCACAACCCGTGCAGGCGGCAATGATGACGGTTTGGTGGACGGTCCCGGCGACATCGCCCGTTTTGACGAGCCCGGCGGAGTATCAGTGGACGGCGGAAGACTCTTTGTTGCCGATACGAATAACCATGTTGTGCGGGTACTGGACACGGTACATTTTGACGTTACGACGTTTCCCCTTGCCGAGGTATTGGGTATTAGCGAGGGGAAATCGCGGTTCGAAATCACGATTCTTCCTCCCGAAGGTCACTATGTGAATGAGGAGGCGCCTTCGATGGTGGAGATGTCGTACGGTGAAGGTGCATCAATGAAACAACAACCGACAATTACACTGTCACGGGATTCCCTAAAAGCTGTATTCGATGTACCAGGCGGCTATCATGGATTGAAAGCCGTATTTTCCGGCAATCTCTATATATGTACAAAAGGGGGGAACGGAATCTGTTCTATACGTCCGTTTTCATTCGTGCGAAAGCTCAGAACGACAAAGGAACCCGGTAGTAAACATGCCGGTGTTTACATGGTTTCCCCTCCCGGGAAGGCAACGCTTCCTGATCTGAAAGAGTGAGGAATACCGTAGTATTATACGAGCGTTTTATCCGGGCATAAACGGGGCTGAAAGAAACGAGATGCTCTGACCATGGTTTTTTAACCGCGAGGACACGAAGATATAAATAGATTTAAAAGATTATTTATACTGTCGTTATAGTATTTATATTTCGTACCTATTAAGAATACATAAAAACAAGTCCGCGAAAATCCGCGTTCCATAAAACATATAATCAGGTCGGGCTGAAAGTCAGAGAAGATCAGGAAACGATCCGGCGGTAAAAGTATATATTGGAAAGACATCCGATTCCACGTGACAGAACGCTTGCCCACGCGGCGCCTATTGCTCCGAAAAGCGGTATCAGTGTAAAATTACCGATGATATTGACTGCCATTGAAATAAATCCGATATCGCGAATCCACTTACCTTTACCTTTTGCAATAAGGAACTGGGCATAGGGCTGATATGAGCCGTGCAGAAATCCCAGGATACCGACGGGAAGAACAAGACCGAAAGGCACATTGAACGATGCGCCGGCAACGAGGCGGATTATGAGTTTGCCCATGATAATCGTGCCGAGCGAACCTATACCGAGAATTCCATAATTGATAAGGATTGTTTTCCGGGAAATTCTTGGTTCTTTTGAGTAGGTGCGGAATTCCGAGCTTGCCAGAGAAGTCGAAAAATTATTCATGATATAGGGAAAAGCGTTGGCGAGACGGTAATAACCGAGCTGAACAGGATCCGCAAAAATCGGAATCATGATCCCGTCCAATTCGTAGGTTGTCTGTCCGGCTATAAGGGCGAGGTACATGTGGAAACCGACCTCCCTGTTTTTTTTCATGATAATCGATACGGTATTCTTCAATGAAGAGAACGTCGGCTTGAAGATAAGGAATACGATTGCTGCAGGTATGAACGATAACAGCACCTCGAGAATAATGATCGAAAACAGTGTCAGATGACCTGTCATCCATAAAATTACCAGTAACAGGGCCCGCACAACTTTCGGGAGCGATAAACCGTACACCATGCTGTCGATCCGGTTTGTTCCCTTGCCTGTGTTCGTAATGAGAGTAATAACAGGATTCAGAATAAGAAAAGGGGCGACGAATTTCAGAATTGATCCTATGGATGTATGAAATATCGGATCAACCACGAAACTCAACAGAAACAGAAAGAAAGCGTAACTTGCGCCAATAACAAGTGTTATGATCATGGATGATCCGATCAGACGGCGCTGTTCATCCTGCGAGGATGTTTCTGCAAGCAGAACTCCGACAGTAAAAAAATATCCGAAATTGAAAAACTGGAGAATAAAACTGGTTATTGTATAAAAGAAAATGAGTAACCCGTAATCGACCGGGCCGAGAGTACGGGTAATTATCGGGGTTGTGACTGTGCTTAATACGGAAAGAAAAATACCGGAGCCAAACAGGGATGTTGTCTGACGGAATGTTTTGTTATGTATGATATCTGATATCGATATTCTGGTCATCATTCTGTGTTGTTGATCTCGGTGTACAGTGTGATTAAAAAAGATAAATCTCTGAAAATCCGCCCCACCCGTGTAAATCCGCGGTATGATGAATGGTATGAACAACCCGATTTAAAACCATGAAGCTTACGAATTTCCTGTTCTCGCTTTTTTCCTCAATTTTAGCAGAAGTTTACCGCAATTTTTTTCTTCTGCCCGGAAAACCATCGATTTATACATGGCATAGAGCAGGTTCTTTGCCGGCTGATGATTGAGCAGGAAGAACCTGTTTGTCAACATTTTTCTGATCAGATATAATATTGCGGACTGTTTTTCGAGAAAAAACTTTTCTTCGACAAAAAAATATGGTTCAAAATAGCTCATTAATGATTCGGTAGTGAAATGTTGATAGTGCTTTGGAATGAGTTGTACGTTTTTATGGGGAACGGATATAAGGATAAATCCGTTTTCAGCCGAGAGAGCGCTCAGCGATTGCGCGAAATCATGCGCAGAAGATAAAGGGATATGTTCAAAAACTTCAATGAGCGTAATACAGTCATAGCATTTTACTGGTGTATCGTGCATTATATCGCCGCATTGAAAGTGTAATGACGGGTTCAGCGCCTGAGCAAGGGCAATCGCATGATCCGAATAGTCGATACCGATAATATCTTTTTGAGGAAATTCCTGTGAAAGCTCCGCGACAAGTCTCCCGTCCCCCGTGCCGACATCGGCAAGAGAGTCAAATTTCTCATTTTTCAGAAGTTCCACAATAAATTCAATAACCGATATATAGTTGAATCCCCATTCGAGATTGTATGTTTGTGTGAATCCATGCTTTATCTGCGGAACATAGTGATAGGGGAATACGTACTGATCTTCCTGTAGGAACTGTTTATGTGATTTTATTTTTTCCATCGATTACCATTATGGTTTCACCGGGTGATTTTAAAAAACATAGTTAATGGAGAATCAGAAAATCAACGAGGGCATTATGATTTTCGTAGAAACGGATGTACTCAGCGTTTATATTATACATTGTGGTGTCGGTAAGTGTTAGCAATTTTTTCAGGGACTGCGGGTATCTTTTCCGGTCAGTATCATCCGCCCAGAACATGTATTCGATAATAGGTGAAGTAATAAAACTCTCCTGTTTATCGGTATCGTGCTGTTCATTGTCAAGGAGGGCGGTGAAAAAAATTATTTTTTCACACGCCCGATAATGAAATGTATTGTTTTATTGCTGTCAGGGGCTTGTAAATCGGCACTTCGTGCCGACCTTTGACAGCTTGAATTAATCCATTCGGTGTTTTTACCACGCTTCCAAGGATGTCATTTGTTTCCGTAATCGAGGATAAAAGATGGATTTTCAATGGATGGAAGATATTCCCTGGCTTCAAAAAGTCAAGAATGCAATCGATCTTCGTCACAGAACCGGTGATCTCCTTTACTGGCTGCCTCGGACAGGCATTGTTCAGAAAGCCGGCCAGAGGAAAAAAGGTATCAGTGTTTATATGGTTGTTAAAGACGAGGCTCAGTGGATCGAGCCGACTATCCGTTCCCTTGCACCCTTCGTTGAACAGTTCAGCTTTATCGACAATGGCTCTTCCGATGAAACGGTAAATATTATCAGGCGTGTGGCTGATGATCTGTCCCTTGATCATACTCTGGAAATACATCCGAAAGCCGATTTTGGCGAAGCCCGCGATTACGCGGTCAGGAACACCACGTGCTCATGGATTCTCAGATGGGATGGCGATATCATTTGCCGTACCCAGGGGCAGGATACGTTTCAGAAAATACGCGATTTTATTTTTTCGCTCAATCAGGAATGCTTTTATGCCGTTTATATCCCTCTTGTCCAGCTTGACGGGGACCTGCTTCATCAGAACAGGGATCGCCTCGTTTTTTCTGAAGACTGGCTGGTGACCTATTCTCCCCTGTTGTATCATACGCGGACGGGACGGATGCGTGAACTGCGTTATCCATTTTATTACAAACGTATTTATTTCTGGGCGCCGGTAACCTTCCATATCTGGGGGCTCGATTCTCCCGAAAAAATGGTCGAGCGAAGCTATCTCGAAGAATGGAGGAAGCTCAACGATTTCAAGACATTCCCGACCAGGAAATCCTATGCGGAATCACATATCCGTCACGATTACGGGACAGATTCGCTGAAAGAAGCCGGGGCGTTATACTGCCGTGAGCGCTTTACAAAGCTTGTACCCTACGACGAACAGCAGTTCGGTGAGTATCCGGAAATGCTGAGACCGTATCTCGAAATTTTTCCGCTCCGGATCATATACAGAAACGGTGTAATTGCCGGACGCAGTGATTTCATGGACATTCTCGACCGTCTTGACAGCGAAAAGAAACGCATGACCGTGGATGTTATTGTTCCGACCATGAACCGTGAGGATATTGTGGTCGCTACGGTTCAGATGCTTCTGGAACAGGACTATCCGGATTTTCGTATTATTGTGAGTGACCAGAGCGATACTCCATCTGCCCGTCTCCGTGAACTGTCCTCATCTGAAAAAAGGCTGCTCTATCACATGTCCGAAAGCAGGGGACTTCCGGCCAGCCGAAACGAGGCGCTCGCTCTTTCAACCGCTGATATTATTCTGTTTGTAGATGATGATGTCATTCCCGAAAAGGGCTTGATCGAGGGCCATGTACTCGCCTATATCAATGCCGGGGTCGGTGCGACGGCGGGGAAAGTGTTTGACAATCGTCCGTACATGATGAAACCTGTCGCCGTGAAAAAGATAGGTTCGGTCAATTTCTGGACCGGTGATGTGAAACGGGGATTTGTTATCGACTCGTTTCTCACTGTTGATTCCGCACATGGCTGTAACATGTCGTTCCGAAGGGATGTCCTGGTCGAGGCAGGTGGTTTCGATAACAGGTTCGGCGGGACTGCTCTCCTTGAAGAAACCGATGTTTTCCTTACTTTGAAGGAGAACGGCTATAAAATCCGTTACACTCCGCATGCTTTTCTGACCCACATCGGCGCAACACTCGGCGGATGCCGCACCAGAGACCCGTACAGCGACATCTATTGGTATGCTCACAATCATGCACTCCTGTTCCTCAAACATTTTCCGTGGTATGTATTCCCTTGCTGGATTACGATACGTATCGGGAAGTTTGTACGGGATTCCGCGAGGATGTTGAGCTTGATGCCATTGATAAAGGGGCTCAAAGGAATGCTGGACGGGTATCGCGCATTTCGTATTCCCCGGGAAAAAGCCGAACGTTGACCATACGGCATTAAAAACTTATCATGAGTACCACAAGTAATTTGATAAGAATAATTACTATTGTAGATACTTCTCGTGTAAAATTTAATTATGTAATTAACATTGTTCTATCGGTGCTACACATTTAAAGCGTGATAATTTTTCGATAAGGATAGAAATGGTTCAGTTACCCCCGATACATAATACATCACTCAAATATTCCTGCACCATATTCTTTTTATCGCTTGTTATCGGATTTGCGCTGCTGGTTTTGAGCGATGTAACAATTCCGGAGAGGGGCGATTCGCCGGTTTACATGTCCATAGCTCAATCCATTGCGAGCGGTAAAGGATACAGTTACGATGGCGTCAAATCCACTGCCCTGCGGATGCCGCTGTATCCGCTCTTTCTTGCCGGAATTATTACCATTTCAGGGCCTCATGTAAGAGCTGCGCAAGCTTTTCAGGTTCTCCTCAACTCGATGGTATGTCTCCTGATTTTTCAGATAACTTTACGGTTAATCGACCGGAAACATGCCCTTATCGCCGGATTACTTATCGCATGTTATATTCCGAACATGTTATGGAGCCTCAATATTTTAACCGAACCATTATTCATATTTCTGGTGACAGCATCTTTGTTTTTTCTGGTAACCGGCAAACCTTCCAACAGTCCTTTTTCCTGTGTTGTTTCGGGTTTGATAATGGGCCTTGCTTCATTGACACGTCAGAATGGACTGGTGATCGCTTTTTTTATGGCATTGTGGCTGTTGAGAAGAGAAAAACTGAAAAAACAGGCTATTCTGTATTTTTCAATTGTCCTTGTTGTCATGTCGCCGTGGGTGGTAAGAAACGCGCTTGTGTTTCACCGGTTCATTCCGTTTGATTCGCTTGTCAATGTAGCCTTTTACGGATCCGTCATAGTTCCCGAAAAGGGATTCGGTTTCGATGATTTTAAAGGCATTCAGGAAGAATACTATTCCATACATGATGAGGGAGAGAAAGATACGTATTTATTCAGGAAAAACGTAAACCTTCTGACGACAAAAACGTTGCATTTTGTAAAACTCATACCGGCAAAACTGGCGCTTCTCGTTTATCCGTATGATCTTCAATGGTATAATTCCGAAATACCCATACGGTATAACATCCCATGGGGGATAGTATCTATTTTCGCGCTTATTGGAGTTAAAACCGGATTCAGGGAAATTTTGGGGAAGTTATCATTCGTATTTTATCTTCTGATGGCTCTTGGCCTTACAACTGTTGTTATCTGGGGTTCTCCACGGTTGCGGGCGCCATATGATGGATTTTTTGTGATACTAGCCTCTTTGGGTATCGTATGGGTATGGAGCAGCAAAAATCGATGGTTATGGATTACCGGAATAACATTCGTCAATGTACTCTTACTTTTAACAGGGAATATACCGTATCTGTTCCAAGTTCTGAATGAAATCATGAAATTTTTAACCCGGAGCTGATAATTAACCCGGATTATTAATTAAAATATTTACCCACAAAGACACAAAGGTTCAAAGAAACATACTAGATTGAAACCTTTGAATTAATTATCGGTAACATGCTCGAATGCCTGATATAATGCTTTGCTTCCCTCTCCTGTTTACGGGAGAGGGACCGGGGGCGAGGGTAATAATTCTATGAAAAACAGTAAATGGCCTTTATCCCTGATCAATATTCCAAACAGGGAATAAGGGGACTGATGATCAATACGGGTATGATCTTTTCTTTTTAGAAAGGTTTCAGATTATTGATACTTTCTTTACCGACAATTAATCGTTGATATAAAAAAAAGATATATAAAAATAAATCCGCGAAAATCCGCGTTCTATCAGATTTTGTAAATAGAACGGATTAAGAGCTAATGTATGTGGCGCTGATGGTGCAGGGTGAAAGGCGGGTAATCTGACTCATATTTTTTTTGTTTTATGATCTTTTTCGATCATGGGTATGGCAAGAGTAAGTCCCATCAGACACCAGAACGGTTCCATGATGCGGACGATAATGAATGTATTTGTTCCGATGCTGTGAACGAGCAATCCCCCGAAAGCACAGAGTGTTCCCGCACTGAGTGTTTTATAGAGCGGGTCATCGCGGTATTCCTTCCATATGCGTAAAAGAGATGTTCCTACTACCCACAACAGGTAGAGAAAAGTGACGAGCCCGAAAATTCCGGTTTCGATTAAAATCCTCGGAAACTGGGCATCCATGAAAGCATAACCTGTAACTCCATACCCGAACACAGGACGTTTGGGAAAATCCTCTATCGCCCCTTTCATGGAAAGCAATCGGGCAGCAGTGGAACTGTCAACCGTCAGCCCGTGTGCTGTTAAAGTTGAACCGTCAACGTGTACTTTGTGTGTTTTTAAATAGCGCTCCGCTTTTTTCAATAAATCCGATTTATTACGTGATTTTAAATACGGAGCTGCTTTATTCAGCAGTTCTGTCTGCGCACTCATGTCGAATGTATATAAAAATCGGTCTACTACCGTCTTGGGGAGAACAAAAGGTGCTAATAAAAATGATATTATGAAAAAGAAAATAAACACTTTTCTTTTTTCGGAAAAGAAAATGAGTAATGTGTATGTTGTAATAAAAGCCAGCCAGGAAGCGCGAGAGAGAGTATGGAGAAGTAACAGAAAATTGAGTGCGGCCAGAATAAAAAGCCCGATACGCCATTGCCTTGTCTTGACATTGAAAAAGAGGATGACATTCAGGCTGAACATCATCACCAGATATCCGCCGAGCGTATTTGGCTCACCTCCTTCTCCCTCGAATGGCGCGGTGACACGGCCACCCTGGGGAATCTGCGACAGACCGACGATAACTACAATGACGTATGTCACGAAAATTGCGACAAGAAGATTTCTTATTTCCGATTTTGATTGAATATTATTGATAACGAGGAAATATATGACAAAATATTCGAAGTATTTCATTACGAACATGAAGCCTGTCAGCGGAGATTTGACATTTCCTGCGATTATTCCGAAAGTCGTGGCAACGATGCATGCCAGCAGGTAAAACAAGATAGGCAGGTTCAGCCTTGTTTTAACTGCCAGGCCGATATCCTTCTTGACTGCGCTTTTGGCTAACCATGTAAATCCCATGATTACGAGAAGGAAATCTTCGAACCTGATAGTAAATCCCTTGCCGGAAATATCCCTGGTTCCAAATTCGGGCGAGAGAAGCATGCTGAGAATAAGCAGATATAATGCGATGATCGGACTGAGAAAACCAAAAATGAATAATCCGATACCAACCACAGCGCCTATTATCAGATTCATATGCTGCCCTGAGAGAGCAAAGGCAATCATGAGGCATAGAATAAGAACGACCGAATAAATGACGAGGTTCTTTTTATACGTTGTCGTTAGATCGACCATTGTTTCCTCGTTCCATGCAGATATTTCATCAGACAAACAGTATAATATTATTGTCAGGATAAATTCAATATCTGCTGACTATCCTGATTCCGAATATTCGTAAAGATATTTAGCAGTCACTGAAGCACAATAAATTATAACGTATTATTTATACTGTTATAAAATTTTATCGATAATCAAGAATATAATTAACAAATCCGTATAAATTCATCCGATCCGCGTAAATCCGAGCTCTATCAATTCCTGTGAATGACCGGTCTAAGTATATGAAATGTGAATCAGTTATTTCCGGTGCAAGAAAACGACAGTTCGAATGGAGTTTATCTGGCTTTTTCTGGAATATAATACAATGGCATCGGTTTGGAATGAATATTTCCCTTCATTTTCGGTATATAATTTTATTAGTTACCTATGTGGATTAACAATGATATCCGGTATCAGGAACAGATGCCCAAAAAATCCGGAGAAATGATGTTTGAAAAAACTGTTTGTCTGCGGGAGTAATATAATGGGAACTTTGATAGACAGTCGGTGGGAGTCTTATTCCGGTAGTTCTCCTCGAAATCAATATCTTCAATGCTCTTTTATCAGGTATGTAAGATATTTAACCATGAACGAACGGCAGTGAAACCAAATTAATACATAAATGTCTTAATAATCGGACTCATTGAAATTCCTTGCTTCATGGGTATATGATAAGTATATTTATTTTTCTATAAAACAATCTGTTTTTAATGGTGCAGTGCCATAGTTCGGAGCATTACATGAACGATAAAACATTAGAAGTCATTATAATGCTTCTTGGCCATCTCAGAGAGAATGATCTCGATGCGGAGAGTCTAAAAGATTTTTCGGAGTCTCTGGTTCTCCATGGTTTCAATGAGCATGATGTCGCCGAAGCTCTGAGCTGGCTTTTTGAAAAACTCAACTTTGTTACGGTTAAATCCACGGAGATAGCCGAACAGGGTGATAAATCTTTCCGTATCCTGCATGATTATGAGCGTATGAAGATTCCTCCCGATGTTTACGGCTATCTTTTAAGGCTCAAGCATCTCACACTCATCAGTGCTTCCGAAATGGAGAAAGTCATCGATTATCTCGTGCTTGCGGGGGATACGGTGACAGGAAGCGATATAGATGAAATTGTGGCGAATATTCTTTTTAAAAAATATGAATGAAAAAGGGGACTTTCAATATAATGTCAAAATCGCTCGTAATTGTTGAATCTCCGGCAAAGGCGAAGACAATCAATAAATTTCTCGGTCCGAATTATCTTGTCAAACCGACCGGTGGTCATATTAT
>JAJFUH010000080.1 GCA_021372535.1 bacterium | reverse complement strand
AACTTTTCCAACATCCGGGGCAAAATATATATGAGATTCCGATATACTATTCGGTTTCTCATCGTTTTTATCCTGAATCATCTGGGTATATTGATAATGCTTACACCTGGAGAAAGTGCCTGCCGGCACACCCATGGTTTCTTCACCAATGTATGCGCAAATTATCCACTCACGAAACTCTCCCCAGTCTTTATCATAAACCGTCCAATATTCTCCCGGTGATGCATTGAATTTGATATTCGGCATATCTTCCTGCACTGCAAGCGCCGTTCGTGCATGAGAAGAACGTCCCGGTATCGGTTTCAGGACGAGAGCACCCTGATAAAATCTGTAAAGATTATCATCTTCAATCCGTAGATTATCTTCACCAGAGTGCTTACCTTCTACTTTCCAGAATTCTCTGAACAGACTTTGGCTGTTTTCATACAGAGATTCCAGTATTTCCATACCGACAACCCTGGACGTTGTCTCTTCGACTGATTCGCTTCCGGTTAAAAGACCTTTACTTTTACATTCATACACCCATGTGTTACCTTCCGCAAGGGGCAGATACTTATGGGTTCCCGCCCATTTCGGTTTCTCTCCATCTTTCGTTGCAATGAAAATGTTAAGTAATGAACTTTCATTGCTGATCGAAACAGTGTATGACTCCGGCCTGAAAGTATATCCGCTCAGGGATGCCGTTACCGTATACGTGCCGGGAAGAACTTCAAAAATAAATACACCATATACCTGAAAATCTTCATAATTGATTGTCTGTTTTTCAAGAGTATTACCCGAGCTGGAGAGCCGGACAGTAACTCCGGACATACCATATCCCTGTTCATTGACGGTATATCCCTCAACACAATACTCTCCCTCTTTAAACGTACCGGCCGAGTATGTTTTCGATTCAGTGATTTCAATCTTGACATAAAGCGGGTAAAATTCAAAACGGTCAGAGTCAGCACCAACATTCCAGTCCCCGGCTGCGATTCCCGAAAGGGCGAAAGAACCGTTTGCATCGGTATTCGTATCTGCTACGGCACCCTGGGAGCTTTCAGCGTGAACTGGAATATCTTCGACTCCTTTTCCCGAAGTGTCCACAACCCTGCCTGTGATAGTCGCGGCGATCTCCCCGCTTTCCTTTGTTCCGGTGAAATCGACGCCGCCTTTATCGGCGCCGGAGACTGTCACACTGCTCTGTTGTGGATTGAAGGTAAAACCGGTCATAATGGGCGTGATTGTATACGAGCCATTCTGTATTGACTTGAACGAATATTTCCCGTTCGCATCCGTTGTTGCGTCGACCGTTTTCCCCGAGCCGGAAAGACGCACGGTAACATCAGAGATCGCGGTCCCCTTCGAGTCCCGGACAGTTCCGCTGACCGTGTATGTATTTATGACCTCGGTTTTCGTGGCAACAAAGATATCGACCGTGTACGTTTTCGATTCGGTGACCGACACCGTTCGCTCGGTCGGTGATAAGGAATACCCGTCCTTCTGCGGTATCAAACGCCAGTTGCCTGCTGTCAGGGACGACAGGGTGAATCCTCCGTCTGCTGCGGTTGTCGCGGTCTGTGAGCTCGTTCCCGACAATGAGGCGGTTATGAGGACTCCCTGCACACCGTTCCCCGAGGAATCCACGACCTTGCCTGTTACGGTTGCCGTGATGGAAACGCTTTCCTTTGTCCCGGTGAAATCGACACCGCCTTTATCGGTGCCGGAGGTAGTTATTTCGGTCTGCGAAGGATTGAATATATATCCTGCCAATGTGGGCATGACAGTGTATGTTCCGTTCGGAATTGACGTGAATGAGTACACTCCCTTTGAATCCGTGGCCGCATCCAGCGATTTGCCCGAGCCGGAAAGCCGTACGGTTACATTTGAAATAGCGGTCCCCTTCGAATCCCGGATAGTGCCGCTGACCGTGTATGTATTTATGACCTCGGTTTTTGTGGCTACAAAATTATCAACGGTGTACGTTTTCGATTCGGTGACAATTACCGCCCGATGGTCGGGTTCGAACATATATCCTTTCATTTCGGGAATAATCCACCATTCGCCTGCGGTAAGGGCTGTGATCGTATAGTTACCGTTACTGTCCGCAGTTGACGTGCGATACTCATTCTCCGAAAAATAGGCGCTTATCACTCCCGGAATACCGTTACCGTCAGAGTCAACAACCCGACCTGTGACACTCGCAACGATTGCTCCGCTTTCCTTCACCACGGTAAAGTCGATTCCGGATTTGGAGGAACCTCCTGATACGGTTACACCGATCTGCCCGGGAGTAAAGACATAACCGGCCAACGCGGGCACTACCGTGTAAGCCCCATCCGGCATATCGGTAAATTTGTAGTTACCCGATGTATCGGAGAGAACATAAACACTGGAGCCGTCCTCGTATACGAGCCACACCTGTACCGAGCCGACACCGTTACCCCGGTCATCGGTGATCGTGCCGTAAATCGTATTGATTCGAACATCATTTTCCTTTGCGATGAAATTGATATTCGTGACATTCGCGTTTTTCACGGTTACCGACTGTTTGTCAGGATCTATCGAACAGAAAGGTTTTACCGTTTCCACGACATAAGAACCTGCTTTGATGTCATGAAAAAAATACGTGCCATCCGTATCGGTAACGTCCTCTGCGACGATGATATTATCCGGAGGCTGTAAAAGCCAGAGAGTAATTCCCGATACTCCTTTATTCGATGACTCGTACAGTATCCGACCGGAGACATCGTACATGATGTTCGATGGGTATTCGACAATATCATCGAGGACAAGGTTCACGGTATCCTGAAAATCCGTTATCATATATTCGTTTTCCTGATAGTATCCTTCTATCGGCACTTTCAAACGGTAATACTCTTTTCTGATATTGATAAATGTATAATGTCCCTGAGAATCGGTTGTCGCCTGAAGAACCGTGTTCCAGTTCAATGTAAGCAATACCTGCACACCGCCAAAATTTTTACCCTGATAGTCAATAACTCTGCCCGAAACCGAAAGAGTACCTTCACAGGCGGTTCCGGCTCCATTATTGGTCAGGCCAGCCTCTCCAAGAAAGAAATTACAGCCACCCACATCGGCTCCCCTGACGGTTATTGTCATATTTGAGGGCTCGAAAACGTTCGAACCTTGAGAGGGAGTGACCGTATAGGTTCCGTCGGGGACATCCTGAATCGAGAATTCACCGGTAGAATCCGATATGGCAGTTTTCGTGATTCCGTTGCCTGAAAGTGTGATAGTTACACCGGCGAGTCGGTTGTTTTTTTTATCGGATACACGGCCGTGAACAATGCTTGTTTGGGGTGATCCATCATTGGGAGAGGTGGCAGAGTCACCGCCACCGCCGCACGAAGCAAAAAGAAGAGAACTCAAAATAATCAGAAACAGTACCCAGATACCACTGTTGCGGGGGAAATCAGTGTTTTTCATTGGTTCCTCCGGACTATTGAGCAGTGTTTTTCCATATATTACTACAGCATCGGTAATCCTTTTTTATCATTTTTGTTGATTATAATATCCTGACCAAATCATGTTACTTTAAGAAAAATAATTTTTAATCAACTCAAAGCAAGCATTTTTTTAAATTTTATATGTTATTTACCATGCCATTGCACAGGTTGATTCACAGAAATCCGTTCACACTCAAAACATACCGGTCGATTTGAAACCGAATGCAGCATTTATACAGAAATGCATTGTTCTTATTCTATCCGGAGTGATGATATGACTACCGGACTTTTTTACTTATAATTATCCCGGTTATCCGGAAAACAGTAAATCTGCAGGATATGAAAAAACATGTAACAGTGTTTTCACGACACCGGCAGCGGGGAATCTTTGATTATTGCTCCGGTGGATAAACAGTGACATCGGATGACGTCATACCGAACTTGATTCAGTATCTGTTTTTATAGTGGTATCGATATTTATTCGCCGAAGCAATAATACCGGAAACAGAAAAAGGCAGGATTATTCGAGAACCGCGGAAAGGTTTTGAAACGTGCCGATAACATCGACACCGCTGACAGGAGCATCGGGATTGAATTCATTGTCTGGTGATACAGGTTTCATGATGTCTTCGTTCACACAAAGCATCACGGCATTATATGCGTAATAATCCGGGCGGACATCTGGAAATAAAGATTCGGTACCTACATATCGTGTGGCAATAGACGAATCATCACGGAGAAGAACCAGAATTCCCTGTACAACCATGGCAAGTTGTGCGCGGGTAACATTTCTGGATGGATAAAACCGGCCGCCGGGCAAAATATCGATATCGGATATATGAAGCGGAATGACATCCAGAATGCTCTGTTTTGCTCCAGCAGAACTGATATCGGAGGGAGTGATTTCTTTTGCTTTCTTCCGGGAAAGGTTATCCCCGTAAATTTTCTCAAAAACCGTAGGCTGGTGATGTTCCACGCGCGCTTTGATTTTAAATTCCTCGACAAGGAACTCGCATAGATCGGCGCGAGTGATTTTATCGAGAAGACACTTCTGTTTCCCTATCTCTGATACCGGATCGACCTCGATAATTCTTTTAACCAGAGCGTATTTCGCCGCGGCCCGGTCTTTCAGCGGACCATTCTTCTTCACTGCCTGGCCATACCAGCTAAGAGCCTCGGTAAAATCAAGGGATTTCAGATAACTTTCAGCACAATAAAAGAGGGCTGCATCGTTGTCCGCCGCAATGGCAAGCGCCCTGGTAAACGATGCCCGGGCATCGTCAAACCACCCATCTTTCTCCCGCGCAGTGATAATTCTGCCCCGTGTTATCAGGGCATCCACACTGTTCGGGTCATATTCAATGGCTTTATTCACCATTTTCAGGGCTCGTTTATAATCGGAACGCTCCATTTCAAGCAGAGCAAGCCCGGTATATCCCACAGGGGATTTTTTATCAAGCCGGACAGTACGGTTAAAATCCTCTTCGGCGCCTTTAAAGTCTTTTTTGTCGAGTTTCTGAAGCCCGCTCAGATAGTGATTTTTAATAGTATCGACTTCCGACTCTTTTTTCACCGTTTTCGAACAGCCCATCAGGGCGCTCAGCACAAGAATAATAACAAGTATTATATATAATCGGTTTAAAATCAGAGCTGATAAACAGT
>JAJFUH010000079.1 GCA_021372535.1 bacterium | reverse complement strand
GAAAGTGCTCACCGCATCCATAACCCGTTCACACCCGAAAAGCTCGCCACTCTCGGCGCGGCGCTGCGTCTGGAAACGGGGACCCGAGTGCTCGACCTCGGCAGCGGTTCGGGGGAGATGCTGTGCACCTGGGCACGCGATTACGGAGTCATCGGCACCGGCATCGACATGAGCCAGTTGTTCACCGAGCAAGCGAAACTCCGCGCGGAAGAACTCGGCGTCGCCGATCAAATCAAGTTCATCCATGGCGATGCCGCCGGCTATGTCTCTGACGAGAAGGCCGGTGTGGCAGCCTGTCTCGGTGCCACTTGGATCGCCGGTGGTGTCGCCGGCACTATCGAGCTTCTGGCGCGGAGCCTGCGCACCGGAGGGATCATCCTCATCGGCGAGCCCTACTGGCGGCAGTTACCGCCGACGGAAGATGTTGCCAAGGGGTGTCTTGCCCACTCAATCTCCGACTTTCTCACGCTTCCAGAACTTCTCGCATCTTTCGGCCGCCTCGGCTACGACGTCGTTGAAATGGTTCTGGCTGACCAAGACGGCTGGGACAGATACGAGGCGGCCAAATGGCTCACCATGCGCCGATGGCTTGAAGCCAATCCCGACGACGACTTGGCGAAAGAGGTTCGAGCCAAACTGACCTCGGAACCCGAGCGCTACGCCGCTTACACGCGTGAATACATGGGCTGGGGTGTGTTCGCGCTGATGCCGCGGTGATGCGTTGGCACACCCGGCGGATCGTCGACGGCTGTGCCGCGCATCAGGTGGTGGCTCGCCGAGATGTGAGTGAGCATAGAACTCATCCGCCATCGCCGAAATCTCCGTCCAAAGGCTCTGCACGTTCAAGAGTGCATGCCCGAGCCAAGATGTGGATCAGTGTGCTGTGGTGGACATGGCGGGACGGCTCAAAAGGCAGGGCGGTTAATGGCTTGAGTGGCGTTGCGCCGATGGTGTATTTTCACTTTTTTTACGGCAGCGCCAAGTTCTCAACTTTCCTGAATGAGTGCCACTTTGTTCATTACCGGCATCTTTGTTCTTTTTCGATTCCGTCCCAGGCTTTACATCGCCCGTGCTAGTCATGACACAAAGGCCTAACATTTCGTTCAAGCCGACGCTTCGCGGCGCGGCTTAACTCAGGCGTTCTGCCCGGACCAAGATAGATTGAAAGGAGACATACAATGGCAGCAATACTTTTGGATGGTAACGCATTGGCAAAGCAGTTGGAAAAAGAACTAGCCGTACGCGTTCAGGCAATCAAAGATAGGTCAAACGGTAAACCACCGATACTGGCAACCATATTGGTGGAAAATGATCCGGCCTCGGCGATATACGTGAAGATGAAAGGTAACGCGTGCGCACGAGTGGGAATGGAGTCCTTGAGAGTCGTAATGCCACAAGACACGACCACAGATGGACTGCTCCGCCAGATTGACAGACTCAATGCGAATCCCGACGTGCACGGCATTCTTCTGCAGCACCCCGTCCCTTCACAGATAGACGAACGACGCTGTTTTGACAAAATTGACGTTCGGAAAGACGTAGACGGAGTGACTGTAGTCGGTTTCGGTAAAATGGCAATGGGCGAACCCGCGTACGGTTCCGCGACGCCTGCCGGCATTATGCGGCTCCTTCGGCACTACGATATTGCCATCGAGGGTAAGCATGCGGTGGTCGTCGGGCGCAGTCCAATACTCGGCAAGCCTATGGCTATGATGTTGCTAAATGCTAACGCCACAGTCACGATTTGCCATTCTCGGACCCAAGGTCTGCCACAGATCGTGGGTCAGGCCGATATCGTCGTCGGTGCGCTGGGCAGACCCGAATTCGTCAAGGGGGCATGGATTAGGGAAGGAGCAGTCGTCGTGGACGCAGGCTATCACCCGAGCCGCGTGGGAGATATCGAGCTTTCCGCCGCAGTAGACAAGTGCCTTGCCTATACCCCTGTTCCTGGCGGGGTAGGCCCTATGACTATCGTTACCTTAATCGCTCAGACGGTGGAGGCCGCAGAAAAGGGCGCCGAACCAGGCGTTGCACCGGATCGCTAACTTAACTCGGCGTTAGGCGCCTTGACACACTCATGAAAACAATACAGCATATTGGGGGCTATTTTATCGGTGGTTCACTATTCTTGATATCGATACCTCGCGGACTTTATCGGCTATCCCGGCTGTTCGATCATCTGACAGGTATACAGTTGATTTCCATTGCTGAATTGCGTGTCACGGTAGCTGTCATTTTTTTACTTTACGGTCTACTGTTTGCGTTATAGTCGATTGTTGTTCAGAATCGGATCGGGAAGGGCGGTCCTTTGGAAGCGGTAAACATTGAAGTGAGTCCCATAACGCAGAATCTTGTCGTAACCGGATCATACAAGTATACAAGTATACAAAAATCCTATGCTGTTCGGTACTTGTGTCTATTTCTGTGCGGTAGCCATATACCTGGATTCCGTGATTGCGGTCGCAATTGTCGCTCTATTCATGACTTTCATGTTGATCTTCGTGAAACTAACCGAAGAACACAGACTACTGAAAGAATTCGGGAACGATTATAAAGAATACCGTCACCAAGTATCAATGTTTGTTCTGTGGACGTAAAAACAATATAGGTCTGTAAATGAATGAGACAGGCAACAACAACTTGATAGAGCCGACTCCTTATAATCGCCATCATGACATAAGAGGGAAAATAATGGTCACCATTGGTGATGCATCGATTGAAGACGCTGATGCTATCCTCGCCCTGCAAAAGCTTGCCTACCAATCGGAGGCAAAGCTTTACAGTGATTGGTCGCTTCCTCCACTCACTCAATCAATTGAATCGTTACTTGAGGAATTCACGAAATCAATCGTTCTTAAGGCGACACTTAATGGCCGTATTGTCGGCTCGGTTCGTGCCAGGCAAAACAGCGATATATGTTTAATCAGCCGCCTCATCGTTCATCCTGAATTCCAGAAACAAGGCATTGGATCGCAATTGTTAAGAAATATCGAAGAGCGGTTTAAGGGTGTGTCCAAGTTCGAACTGTTTACCGGCAGCAGGAGCGAAGCCAATATCCGCCTGTATCAACGTCACGGTTATTCGATCATTCGAACTCAACCGCTATCAACAACTGTATTGATTACCTTTTTGGAGAAGCGGACCCAAAATACCCTCTAACCACGGCATGCTGCTGACGAGCACATGCGAAGCCCTCTTTATCGGATACCGACCAGGCTGGCTCCACGGGTAACACAATGTTCTATAATTCAATGGGTAGTATGCAGCCGACTTTATACCGGTCACTTGATTTTATCGGCGTTGTTATGAATTTTTTCAATGGCCATTACAATATCATCCATATCGGATTGATCTCCGAGAAGTAAATTCTGCATGAACCACACTGCTTCTCCGCATAAAACATCATTCTCCGGGCATTGATTTCGTTCTGCGAATGTATCGTAATCCAGCATCTCCTTCGGATACATCTTTTGAAAATTTTTCGATTGCAAGGCATTAGCCAGGTAGGGTTGTTTATTCAAGAAGGGTGCATATCCGCTTAAATTGGGTATTCCTTCGGCGCTCAGCGCTTTGAGAAAACTGTCTCTCGATAAGCCCTTGAATTCTTCTTTTTTGTAACGGAAGGCAAATATGTGAAAAACGGCTCTGGTTACATTGTTGTAGAGTTTATAAGATACAATTCCGGGTATTGTATTAATTCTGGATCGCAGGTACTCGGCATTCCGGATCCGTGTGACAGTCTGTGATTCGAATCTGACCATTTGAGCAAGTCCGATGGCAGCCTGATATTCGGTTAATCTTACTTTAGTCCCCAGCTGAACCGCTTCGTTACTTACACCGCCAATAACCGCTCCGTGCGGTAAGCCATAATTATGGTAAGAATAACATCTGTCCATAAACGTATCATCATCGCTTACAATAGCTCCACCTTCACCAATAGGTATATTTTTCGAATTTTGAAAACTGAAACAGCCGGCATTGCCGAATGTCCCCACTTTCTTGTGATTTACTTCCGCCGTCCATGCCTGACAGGCATCTTCTACCACAGAAAGACTATGTTTTTTTGCAATCTCCATGATCCGTTCCATATCGGAAGGCAAACCTAAAATATGCACAGGCATGATTGCCCTGGTACGTGATGTGATTTTCGCTTCAATTTTGTCGGGATTCATTTGAAATGTTTCGGGATCAACATCAACAAAAACCGGCATTGCTCCGGTCATCAGTACAGCCTGAATACAGGCAATAAAGGTATATGGAGTAACGATAACTTCATCACCACCTCCTATGTCCAGCTGGACAAGAGAAGTAATCAGGGCATTCGTCCCGTTAACAACCGCCAAACAGCGCTTCGCCCCAATTGTTTCTGCCCATTTTTTTTCGAATTCGGTCACAACACCCGCCCGTGACCATACACCGCTGCGAAGAACCTTCAGAACTTGTTCCTCGTCTGTTTCCGGAACCCACATTGGCCATACCGGCCAGGGCTTGGTCCGAACCGGCTGGCCACCAAGCATTGCAAGGACCCCGGCATCTTTTGATGTGGCAGCATAAGCGGCTGGTGTCTCTCCCATAGCGAGCACAGCTCCGAGACCTGCCATAGAATTTTGTTTTACAAATTCGCGCCTTGAATAACTTTTTTCCAACATTTTCATAATCCTTTATTTTTTAGGTTTTTTCTCTAAAAGAGTTGGTAAAAAAATCATTTAAAAAACGCATCCGCGATTTGGGACAGGGAGAAAATGGAAGCCGGCTAGTCGATTCGGGGGGAATCCCCATTCTACAAGTATGACAGCGTATTGATCATGCAATCTGTTATTAACATTATCATAATATTAGGCAGTGTCAAGATGAAATTTTCGGGAAGACTGTGACTAAAAGTGTGACCATAAAAAAAACAGGACTTACGGTCAATTCTCGCAAGTCCTTGTTTATTATGGTGCCGAAGGGGGGAATCGAACCCCCATGACCTTGCGGTCGGCGGATTTTGAGTCCGCTGCGTCTGCCAGTTCCACCACTTCGGCACAGAAAATATTCTGAAATGATTACAGGCATATAATATGTGCAAAAACGGCGGAAAAATCAATATGTTCCTGTGGATATGTGCTGCCCCTGTTTTAAAATTACACCATTGAGATACTCTTTTCTTTTCGTGCCCGAAGGAAAACAGTTCTTTTACAAAAAATTTGAAAAACCAGAATCTTCCGGTGTATTTTTCTTTGTTTTATTCTTTGAAAATATGACATATCTTATTGGAAAAGGTATCATAATAAGAATGAAAGCAGTTCAGAATCTTATATAGTAATCGCGAAAGGTAATTCCATGACACCACGAGAGAACTTACGGGCGCTCCTTGATGGAGAACCGTACGAATCGGTGCCGATCTGGCTTATGGGTTTTGAAAATGACGAGCTTGCCCGAAAACTCAATCCCGGAGTCAGGTTTCCAGACAGCCTGTTTCACAATCCCGAAACCTTTGACTATCCATGGGACCGTCTGTCCGATGAGGAGCGGACTCGGACTCTCGATTATAACCATGCCATCCTGAAACCGGTCGTGGTGGTCGGATGGGGAGCGAACATGGCGCTCGGGCATGGCGGCCCCGGAGAATTTCATTTCAGGATTCTGGAAGTGAAAGAGAACGAGCTTATTCTGGAGTGCGAAACGGGGTGTAAACGTCTCGTGCGGAAACATCCGCATTTTTACAAGGATTTCGACCATCCGCTCAGGACAGTCGACGAGGTTGACCGTCTCGTACTGCCCGATCCCCATGACCCGGAACGGTACAGGGGCATCGAGGAGGACACCGCCTTCTTCAGGGAGGCTGGATACATGAGCGCGGCCAACCTCAACGGTTTTTTCAGCGGCCCTCATTATTTCTGCATCGATTACCAGGAATTCCTCATGTCCATGCTGCTCGATCCGCCGAATACGAAGAAACTCATCGACCGTATCGGAACATGGAATTGTGCGGCAGCGGAAGAACTCCTCAGCCGTGGAGTGGAATGTATCGTGCTCTGCGATGATCTGGGCTCCGCGGATAATCTCCTCATGAGTCCCGATATCTACCGGGACTGGATACGGCCGTGGCATACGAAGCTCTGCAACCTTGCCCATGACTTTGGCGGGTATGTCCACCTCCACAGCCATGGCAACATAAACAAGATTTTACAGTATGTCCTCGAAACCGGAGTTGATATGCTCAATCCATTCGATATTTATGAATCCATGGACCTCGTGGCATTCCTCGAATCAGCGAACTTAAAAACCGTTCCGGTGGGCGGCTGCCATAAGTTCTTTTTCGACTGGGACGCGACCAGACAAAACGAGTATCTCACCGGGCTTTTCAAACGCGCAGGAAACGCCGGAAGATGGATATTTATGGATACCGGCGGCATATCCGAAACGGTCGATAAAACCATGTACGATTTTGTGATGGGACGGTTGAACGATCTTTCAAAACTCAGGTAGACATTATTTTTTCTCACATATGAAAATACTATGAGTCTGTGACCATAAACCGTGCTTGTTTACACTTCCGGTATATCAGAAAGCAGAAAGAAGTTTATACAAGCTTCAGCAAGAAGCCGGCCATGGAGAATAACAGAAAAGATATTGCACAGCTCGGCCCCCTGGAATGTATCCGTTCTCAAGAAGAGCTTGATCCGGACGAGGGCATCATAGAGTATATTTTTAAGGGTGGTCAGGGCGAAGAAGCCGTGGTGACGGTCGAATTAAGGACTGTCATCCCCGGTATCAGACAGGTGATAAAGACCAAAGAAGGAATTGTGACTGCGGTCAGAAGAGAAAAATATCCCGAACCGGGGCTCGGGCATACCATGTTCCTAAAAAACATGCTTATTAAAAAATTCGACGATTATTTTACATGGACAGGAATTTACAAATATTCTCATATACCGAGGGCTTTCGGGTCGATCAGTCTCAAGGGGAAAAATCCGTGCGAATCCTGCTTCTATGAATGGTTTGCCGGAGAAGAGGGTTTCCCCTGGAAAGCGAAGGGAGACAGCGATATACTGCATGATATCAGGCTTCACGACTGGGAAACATTTATCGAACGGTTCAGGGAGGCCGGTATAGTCATCGGCGAGGACTGTTTCGACTTGCAGAATAGAAATTACTCGAAGAACATCATCCACCAGTTCCCGTTCTATAACCGGGAAACGTACGATATGAATGTCATATGGAAACGGATCGATTACGGCGAAAAGAGCATCCGTATCGATTTTGATCAGTGTGCCGTATATCTCAGCAAAAAAAGCCATACGCTCAAAGAACAATTACGCCCCGAACGGTTTGATATGATGGAGTTGACCGTTCAATATCTTTCACAAAAAGAGCGCATGCCTGAATCCGATTTGAAACTGCTCATGAATTACGTACAGGATTACCGTGTGAAATCGGTCGATCATTATATATCTCATGGAACAAGTCTCGGCGGGCAGCTTCTATATCTCGATGAAAACGAATCAAGGATGCAGTATTTATAAACCGCTTGATATGCAAATCATTCAAACTCAACTATACCATATCAGTCATACAATCGATGATCGAGATCAATAAAAACATCGCCATTCCCGACGAGGAGCTGGTTTTCTCCGCTTCCCGCAGCAGCGGTCCCGGGGGCCAGAATGTCAATAAAGTCAGCACACGGATGACTGTGCGATTCAATGTTATTGACAGCACGGTATTTACCGGGGAACAGAAACAACGTATACTTGAACGACTTGCCACACGGGCGAACAAAGAGGGCGTCATTCGGGTCGCGTCGCAGCGTCACCGTACCCAGAATGCAAACCGTGAGGAGGCAGCAGAACGGCTTGCATCACTGATTCGCGAAGCATTGAAAAACAAGCCGGTCAGGAGAAAAACAAAAAAGCCGCTGTGGGTACGAGAACAGAGACTCGAAGTAAAAAAACACCGAAGCCTGCTCAAGGAACAGCGGAAAAAAATGGTTTGAAAGCGCTTAATAACGATGATTTCCACGACATCCAATCATCGACCATTCTTTCAGACAGCCGGAAAAGTCGCATCGCTCAGAAGGGCGGCCTACTTTTTCCTGAGGTAAAGCACGGCGTCACCGGAAAACGGGGCTTTACATTCCCTCATATCGCCGCCCGGTATATTTTCACCCGATTCGGCCCGGCCTGTCGAAGGGTTGAACCATTCCACCGTAAATGTCCCGGAAACGCTCTTCATATCCATGGTTACCGAGCCACCATCAGGCAGGTAAACGAGATACTCTGCACCGGGATCGGCCAGACAGTACCCTGTCGAAGCCAGGTCGGAACAGGGAACCATCGATACAAGATTCATCCGTCCTGCATAGGTCATTGTGTATCCCATGCTCCGGCGGACAGGGTCCCAGGCACTGTCAACAGGCGGAAGATTCGTGAGATGATCGGTCCAGACGCTATTTGTCTGATCTTTCTGCGGCGTCTCACGGTAGGGGTCCATGAAAAGGGGATTCAATCCCCTGCAGAAACTCTTCCAGACCCATGCCTGATTGCCTCCGATACCCCAGAGATGGTCGGTATCGTTCAGAATCACCTTGCCGCCGTCGCAAGGGGGCGGATCATCACGGTATCCGCCATCCGGATTGGGCGATATCCAGTCAGCAGGGCTGCCGAAAAGGATTGTGTTTGTACCGCGCTGATTCTTGTCGCGGGTGTACTGAAACGTCATACCCACAGGGTGCTGTTTCGGTTTCGATCGCTCGTAATCGTGAATATAGTTTATTATGTGATACTGCCATTCGGTGGAATAAACTCCGCTTTCGTTCACTATTTCGTAGAGGACATTATCAAGATCGTTGACCGTATCGATAACCCTGCGGATATAAGCCTCCTGCAGCGCGGTTACATCGGGGATTTCCAGAGTCTGTATCTCCAGCCCCCTGCCATCGGCGTTCGTATCCCCATCGATACCATTGACATTGTTATTTCTATTGAACGGATGGCTGTCCCAGCACCACGGAGGCTGAGAAGCATGAAGCCCGTGGCCCTCGAACAGCATGATCGATACATAGATACCCCGTTTCCCGGCAGCCGTGATTCGCGAGCGCAGACGGTCGAAGTACGATGAATCGAACTGTTTCAGATCGAACTTTGGTTTGCCATCGAGCCCTGTTCCCGGTCCGGTGCGCTTCCAGGGAAACGGTGCCACATAGGTCAGGATTCCGTCTTCTTCATAGCTGAAAACGGTAAGATCCCATGTCCACAGCCGCATGAAGTTGTGGTTGTATGACTTCATAAAATCGAGATACGCATCAAAATCGAAAAGCGGCGGCGGGTCGGTCTGCCCCATATCCTTGAAATTATTCCAGGTATGCGAACCGGTAAGGTAAACCACCCTGCCGGCGCCGTCCGCAAAATATCGGGGATTCCGAGGGTGAGCCCTGAGCGGTCCGGCGGCTCCGGAACCTCTGCCCGGCCTGAACGCCGTACAACCTGTGACCGGCGTCAAGACCGGCACAAGCACCATAATCAACAAAACAATGCATGATGAGCGGACGGTCCCGATTGGTCGCATATCGATCTACCCTTTCAGAGTTTCAAACAGATTTGCGGTTACCGAACCCGACCGATTCACACGGATCGATGAAACGCAGATTGACACGGATCGGGCGGATTTTCGCGGATTTTTTTCGTACCTGACCGATGTAGCATTGTAGGGGTAATTCATGAATTACCCCTACTCCGTATCTCCTTGGTGAAATTGGTTATAAATATTTTCATGAACAATACTGGTGAAATACCTTATGGTTTTCCAAATTTTTCCCTGAATTTAATAAGGCACGTCAATGTATCGCACACAGGCGTCGGAATATCGAGAAGCCTCCCCTGTGCCGAGACATAGCCGGTCAGCGCGTCTATCTCCGTCCTCTTGCCCGTTTCGAGGTCCTGAAGCATCGAAGAACGGTGATGATAGGTGGGCGGAATCTGTTTCGCGTAAAAAAATGACTCGTATTCCTCCGCGGAACTCCAGTGCGTCACCGCACCCATGGCGTCTATTACCGCAAAAACTTCCCGTATGACCGCGCTCATGATGGCACGGGTATCGGTATCATCGCCGAGCGCGCCATAATGAACTCCGAGTATAGCGCCGAGTGGATTGAGAGCGCTGTTGTAGAGCAGCTTTGCAAACAGGTCGCGCCGCACATACGGCGTGCTTTCAGCCGGCAGTCCGGCCCCGTTGAGAGCATCCGCCAGCAGTATCGCCTGAGGGGGAACATACCCTTCGCGCCATCCGCCGATATGAATGGCATCGGCGGTCACGGTAATCCGAACGAGCCCGGGATGCTCTATCTCGAATCCCGTTATGACCCGGGCGGCGAGAGATCGTTCTTCGCCAAACCGCGCTATCACTTTCTCAAAATTACCGCAGCCGTTCTGTATCGATACCGCGATGAATTCCTGGCGGAGCAGTTGACTGAGACCATAGATCGCCGTTTCGGTATCATTTGATTTGGTTGTAATGAGGCAATAGTCATATGCCCTGTTACGGATGTCATCGACCGAGGTGTGAAATCCCGTGTGACCGGGGTCAGCGCGAAAGTCGCCGAATATGCCGGTGACTGCAAGCCCCTCCTTTCGGAGAGCCTGAAGATACCGTTCCCGCACGATCATATCGACAGAATGACCGGCTGCGGAGAGTATACACCCAACCGCCTGTCCGACTGCTCCGGCACCGAAGACAAGAATTTTCATGGTAAACTCTCATTCACGGAGAAATCTCTGTATCCCCGGAAGTAATTAAACAGATTAGAACCAGATAAATTTGGTTAGAAGAATACTATGACCGTTTCAACGACATCATTTTTTTCTCAGCCATTTCACGGGCATAATCCTCATAGCCTTTTTCTTTTATCAGCGCAATACAGGCAAGTCTGTCGGAACGAAAGATAAGTCCGAACAGCTTCGATATGAAATTATTGAGCTTTTTGCATTCGACATAGTTATCGACTACCGTGCAGTCGGCGCAGCTTGCATACGAATGCTCGATACAGCAAAGCCGTGTCTTGCACCATGTGGCTTTTTCGTTTTCATGGCAGCCGGGACATGATTCACGGAGGTATTTCTTACAGGCACCGCAATAAAGACCGCAGTAAGCGATCAAATCCTTGTCGGCACTAATATCACGCATGGTTCGCATCCTTTTTCGAGTGTAAATTCTCCACCAAATCATATAAAAAGATTGACAGCGGAATCACGGGCTTCGCCGAGATAGGTCGCGACACCGCCTATCTCGATCGAATCAATGAGCTCTTCGCGCGCGATACCCATCATTCCCATGGAAGTAGAGCATGCAATGAATTTGACACCGAGTGAAACGGCCATATCCATGAGTTCGGCGAGCTGCGGAATTTTTTTGGTTCTCATGACCCGTTTCATCAGCGATGTTCCGGCGCCCAGGAAATGCATCTTTGAAAGATGTGCGCCATCCGGGCCTTTCGGGAGCATCCATCCGAACATCCGTTCGATAAAACCTTTGCCGCGGGCGGCATACTCCTTTCCCCGGAGAAGGGCAAGCCCCCAGAACGTAAAATACATGGTTACATTCATCCCCGCCGAAGCGGCTCCCGTGGCAATGATGAACGCCGCGATTGCCCTGTCCATGTCGTTGGAAAAAACAATCAGGGTCAGCTGTTTATTCCTTTCATCCATATCATCATCCTTGAAAAATGGTGGGACAGGCCATTTTGCGTTTTGAATCGTAGTGTATGATATACGATATACGCACACATTTGTAAAATATTTTTTGATAGCTGTGAAAAATGACTGTATATTGCCTGAGATATTAGCAAACGATAAATATCCGGAGACAGGAATTATGAAGATTGAATCCCGAACATTTTTACCCGTTGAGATCGTCTTTCATCCCAACTGGTGGTATCATACCGCAGGTATACGGTTCGACCGCGACCATTTTTTCGATCCCGGACGAAGGGTCAGCGACGAAATGCTCATGAAACGGACGCTCTGGGAACACTTCGGAGGTCACGGGTACGGTGAAGAGCACCCCTCGCCCGAGCCTGTAGCCGGGCCGGTCCACCTTGCGGCGGGTTTCATGATGTCCTCGCTCTGGGGCTGTTCAATCCTCTACTATGACAACAACAGCCCGGTCGTCCAGCCGCAGACCCTGACTCTTGATGAGTTGGACGCCCTGGAAATACCCAATCTCGCGGACAATCAGGATTTCCGTGACTTTTTCAGCCTCATCCGTGAACTTAAAAAACGTTTCGGGTATGTTACAGGAGATTTCGGCTGGGGCAACCTCCAGAATCTCGCGCTCGATCTCATGGGGCACAGCCTCTTTCTTGCCTATTACGACAATCCCGAGGCAATCCACCGTATCTATGACAAGCTGAACCGCAGCGCCATCGAGGCGATAACCGGGGTTCGCGCTGAAACCGGCACGACATCGATTTCGGTGAACCGCTCGATCATCAATGTGGATCCTGCCATCAACCTCCAATCGAACTGCTCTGTCCAGATGATTTCGAACGAAACGTACGAGGAATTCCTGCTCCCCCATGAAATCGAGTTGTCACGGCATCTCCAGCCGTACGGCATTCATCACTGCGGAAATAACATGCATGCGGTTGCGGAAGGATATTCGAAAGTCAAAGAGGCATGCTTTTTCGATGTCGGGTGGGGTGCGGACATTGCGTATTGCCGGGAAAAAATACCCGACGCTTTTTTCAATATCCGTCTTTCGCCGGTGAAAATCCAGACCTGTACTCCCAAAGAGGTGGAAACCGATCTTGTCAATCTTCTCGAACATGCCGGGAATTTAGCGAAAGTCGGAATTTGCTGCATTAACATGGATTTGGGAACGCCGGACGAAAATGTCGCAAAGATCTTCGAGGTCGCCGAACGATACAGGAAGTTCGGTGCATAGAAGTAAACATGTGATTTTGTCCGCGACATATGCTTTTCCCTGTTTGTACGAAATAAATCGATAATAAATATTATATTGCACTGAGTTATTTTTTATTTGACATAACGTCCCTGTTCACGCTATACTACGTACACAATAATTCTGGCAGATTATACGGAGCTTTTACTGGTTGAACCTTTGTTTAACAAGGAGGAGTTATGAAAAAGGTGAGCCTGCTGTTTTTAATCGCCTTAGTGGTTACATCGACCGGCGCATCTGCTTCAGGGCTTGCCATTCCGGAACAAGGTGCAGCGGCGATGGGTATGGCTGCTGCCATGACCGCCCGTTCCGAGAATCTGAGCGCCATCTACTATAACCCAGCAGGCATAGACTATGTCGAGAAGACGGAACTCTTTCTGGGGTTCACTCCGATTATGCCCGTTCATCAATACGAAGGTACTACCGAATCCGAGGATGCCAATAAAATGGCGTTTTACCCTCCCAATATATATGCCGCTCACAGACTGAATAACAGAATTGTATTCGGATTCGGCATGTATACTCCCTTTGGACTCGGTACAGACTGGAATTCAAAATGGTATGGCCGCTATACCTCGACATTCGGAGAAATCCAATCCCTCTATATCACCCCATCGGTAGCGATAAAGCTTCATGACATGGTGAGTTTCGGCGCAAGCTACTCGTGGATATGGTCTGGTGCTGTCATCAAGAAAAAAATCGATTCAGGTCTTGCCATCTACAGCGCAACTGCGGCGGCAAATCCTGCGGCAGCCAATCCCAAGATGATTTCCAATCCCTCGTATGACAGCGAGTTTGCGCTTGATGGTGACGGCGGCGGTGTCTCTTATACACTGGGACTTATGTTACGTCCGATGAGCACTGTTCAGATCGGTATTTCCTATACCGGTACAAGCGAGATCACCTATAAAGGTACAGCAAAATTCACACACCCGAAAGGGTATGAGTCGATGCTGAGCGCAATGATGCCCGCTTTCCAGGACGGCGATGCGACGCTCAACCTTCCGAGCTCGATCAATGTCGGGCTTAAATATGACCTGACCACCGCATGGGATGCCGAAGTCGATGTTAATATAGTCGACTGGACAACGTACGATAAACTGGTCATCGATCTCAAGGACAATCTCCCATACGATACAATTACCTCACCCAAAAACTGGGATAAATCCACAATCGTACGTCTGGGAACTTCCTATGATCTGAACGCGATATCGACTGCCCGTTTTGGTTTCCTCTATGACAAATCACCGGTACCCGATGAAACTTTCGATGCCCAGCTCCCCGACAACAACCGTATAGGTTTCTCGGTGGGTTACGGCCGTAAATTCGGTAATATCACTTTCGATGTCAGCTACATGTTCCTCAAGTTCTCCGACCGTGACAAAGATAATCTGGTCGGGTATGTCGATGCCGGAAGCATCGATCCGACAACCGGCGCGGTTGGCCCCAAGGACGGCGTTGTCGATGCCGCTGACAAGGCTATTCTGGACGGCATGATGGCAAAGATGGGCCGCAGCGAGTATCCGGTCGGCAACGGCACATATAAGAGCCATGTCAACCTCTTATCGTTCTCGGCAAGCTATCATTTCTAAAAAAATACATGACAGACATCAGCGGGGGTACCCTCTAAAGGATACCCCCGTTTTTTTGCAGCGAGATTTATTGCGTTTACGGCATTTTATGAATTTCCCGCAGTAAGCTGCTCTATACCGCGAATGAGAAACTCACACTGACACCGTGCAGCTTTATCTCTCTTTTCACCTCAGGATATTCCGCCCTGTATACTTAAGCCAGCACATACCCAAGTGCAAGCAGGAAATCGGTAGCGAGCACCACGATCACGTTCATTCCGAGCGCGGGAACAAGTAGAGGGGTGTCCGTTTTATACCGGAAGGTCTTCACTACCGCTACCACCGCAATCGGAAATGTGATAAAACCGATGAGCACGGTCAGAGGCATATACCCGTATATTGTTCCGACAACGAGAACAGCATAAACCATCAGGATAAGCAGAGCATACAGATACGCGGCGCGACTCTTCCCGAAAACTATTACCCAATGCCTCCGTCCTCCCTCACGGTCCGCTTCGGCATCGGGAAATTCATTCAGAAAAAGCAGCAGCAGCGTAAGAAGTCCCGGCGAGATGGAAGCCCATATAATCCCCGGAGAGATCGACCCGGTCTGGACATAATAGGTCCCTATAACGACAAAGGAACCGAGCGTGAGGCCCGCGAAAGGTTCTCCGATCATCCAGCGTGCAAAATAATCAGTATAAAAGATCGCGGTTATTCCCCCGACTGTCATAAGAACCAGAACAGGCCATCCCGATTGCCATGCCAGCCAGAGTCCCATAAAAAAAGCGGCAAAAAGGGCAATCCATGCAGCGGTTTTCACCTGTGAGGGTTTGAGAATCCCTTGCTGGAGAATCCCCGAACCGCCGTTGAACGGTGTCCGGAAAGTTTTTGCATCGATCCCTGTCCGCCAGTCTGAATATTCATTGAACAGGTTCACGCTGATGTGCGCGCATACCACCCCGATCATAGTCACCATAAACAGAATGGGATGAGAAAAACCATCATGCCATGCAGCTGCTCCCCCAATCATGACAAGCACGACGGAAAGAACAAGAAAATTTGCCCTTGTTTCGACAAGCCAGATCATTACCTGTTCTTTTTTAATCATTTCCCGGAATTCCTTTCTCTGCTCTCCACAGTATCCGCCGATAATGAATTAAAAAAGGGTACCGCAGGGTACCCTTTTTTACTATCACCATTACATGCTTCAACAAAAACCATCAGGGCATGCGAGCAATGAGTTTGCTCAACCGTGATTTTTTCCGTGCGGCAGTCTGTTTTTTTATTATACCTTTATGGGCTGTCGAATCGATCAGAGAAACTGCAGTTGAAAAAACAGCCTGTGCCTCTTCCTTGGTCTTGGCTGTGGTCACTTTTTTTACGATTTTAGCGACCCGCGATTTTACGGCGTGGTTTTTCAATCGTGCTTTCTCGTTCTGTTTCAGTGATTTTTTAAACTGTTTATGATGCGGCACAACGTCACTCCTTTAAAAGTCATTATCATAATATCGAGTTTAGATATATAATATATAAAATATTAAAATAGATGTCAAATAAATATTCCTGTGATGCCCCCGATTTTTCCTGCCTATCCCCTATTTCATACATTACTTCACGGTACACCGGGGTACTCAATACCGTTCGCCGGCTGGGGATTTCCGATACCATCCCATGACTCCCCGCCTTTTATGCAGATGTCGATTCATTCATCAATATGAAACCTTTTTAAATAATGGAAATGATCATGTTATGGTATTTACTCTTACCCTCGATCCCTCTCCCGTAAACAGGAGAGGGAAGAAAATATTATCTCAGGCATTCGGGCATGTTGCTAATGCCCCGGCAAATAAATAATGATACTATAAACAGATACCGAATCAAGTTCGGCATGACTACATTCAATGTCACTGTTTAATCACCGGAGCAATAATTATTACTTCAAAGGTGTAAATACATCAATCCTCGACTATCACTGCGGTACCGTAGACAAGCAGTTCGGCGGCTCCCTTCATAATTTCTGCGGATGCAAAACGTGTTGTGACCACGGCATTTGCACCAAGCTCACGGGCGTTTTCTACCATCCTGTCCAGAGCCTGTTCTCTCGACTCGGACAACATCTTGGTATATTCCTCGATTTCTCCGCCGATCATATTTTTTATCACTGCCAATATATCTTTCCCGATATTCCGGGCACGTACTGTATTCCCTCTCACCATACCGAGAGATTGTACAATCTTTTTCCCCGGTATCGTTTCCGTCGTAACCACGATCATCGATCAACCTCCGAAATATAACGGTCAGCCTTGTTAACCACAATTTTCTCCCGTAACACCGAGAGGAAAAGAACCGCAAAACCTACAGCCATAAGTACGATTCCGAGACCGACAACCGTATAAATCTTCGGATCGGAAATTACCCGGTAAATCCAGTAGACGCTCAGTATCAGCGCCCCGACAATAAACAGGAACCATGCGATACTCCGCTCGATCCTGTTATAGATTCCGGTCCAGTATTTTTCCCAGACAACTTCAGGCAGATCAGCGACTCTCATGGAATCTGTCACCTCCTTTAAAGCAGACATATCCTGAAGCATGTTCCTGCATGTTTCACAGGATTCTATGTGTATTTTGAATTCATTTCGTTCCTGTGTGTCCATTTCGCCGTCGAAAAAGCGCATCAATTTCTTTTCATGTTCCTCGAATGTCATAACTCAACTCCTTTTTACCGAACAGCTTCGAGGCGTTCTTTCAGTGCAAGCCGTGCATGGTAGAGCCGTGACATGACCGTACCCTCGGGTATTCCGATGGTATCGGCAATCTCGCGGTAGGACAGGTCATGAAAATGCTTGAGCACTATCACTTCCCTGAATTCATTCTTCAGCTCCATAATCGCTTTCCAGACCTGTTGCTGTGTCTCCGATTTCTCAAGCATATCATGCGGGTCGGACGAATCATCGGCGATATCGAAACCGCTGTCTTCCATTGCCTTGTCGATAGAAATTTCACGAAGACTTTTCCGTTTTTCGATCAGATTCAGCGAGAGATTCTTGATAATGCTGAAAAACCACGGGCGAAAACTCCTTCCCTTCTCGAACGTGTCAATGGCTTTCCATGCCCTGACAAAAGCATCCTGCGACACATTGAGGGCATCATCGGCATTCCTGAGATAGGAAAATGCAAACCCGTACGCCTGTTTTCTATACATATCCACGAGCGTACGAAAGGCTCCCATATCACGGCAGCGGCACCGCTCGACAATAATATTTTCAGCCTGTACGCTCATTCATTTATATCCATGATAGTTGTTTCCACGTGTATTGAATATACAGGCATGAAGGGATATTTATTCAAATCAAAGATAAAATTTTCCATGATTGTCAATCTGCGCCGGGCTGAGATTTTTATCCCTGCAGGGCGAGCGATAAAGCGGTGGTGAGTTTAATGACATCCTCGTTTGTCTTGCGGAGATTGGTAGCAAGATTGAGCGCGATATTAGTTATAACCACATACCCGATACGGGGTTCGTTTTCACAGAGTTTAAGAAAATCATCTGCCTTGATAACCAGCAGATTGCACTTGTTGGCAGCCTGAACAGTGGCCGAGCGTTCCCTGCCTCCGAACAGAGCCAATTCACCGAAAAACAGGTGATTTTCACCGCTCAGTCGTATGAACGTACGCTCTTTTGTGCCGAATTCCTGCTTAGAGGTCACAACAGTCAAGGTTTTATGGATATCAACGGTGCCCTCTGCCAGAAGATACATTTCGTCTCCGATTTCACCCTCACTGATAATAACGGTGCCGGGGCTGACATCTTTGGCGGTTATTATCCTGGAAACGAGATCGAGCTCCTGAGCGGAAAGCCCCTTAAAAAGGGAAAACAAACCCAGCAGTTTCCTGTCCACACTTTTCATTTCGCAGTCTCTTCCTGTTTGGGAGTGAGAATGATCGCGAAATCGTCTTCGGTAATACAGTAATCCATACCGGGATTCATATGGACGCTGACCCGACCTTTCGACTCGATTTCAAGGCTACGCCCCGCTTCATCGAATTTGCGCCGTATAAAATCGTCAATCGTACTCTTGTCACCGGTCAGCATTTCTTCCATGTTGAACGTCTTCTTTTCGGTTACGACTCCCAGAAGAATCGACCCGTCGCGGTCGAGGAACTGGATAACCGCATCCCTGAATTTTATACCGATTAATTCCCGCGGCATGGGAATACGGCGTAAATCGGATCCCTCACGGATACGCATGATTTCACGGAGAGCCTGTGTGATGCCGGGCGCCGTAACCGACGAGGAAAGGAGAAAACCGTTGAATTCACCGGACAGCACTATCTGATCGACACCTGCCCGTTTGAGATGCGCCTCGTTGGCCGGATCGAGCAGTTCGGCGCACACATCCACCTCATGCGCCAGAGACTTGATTGTGAGCGTTGTCAGAAGCGTCCGGTCGTCCGCTTTCCCTGTTCCGTCAGGTCCCGAATCGGCAAGTATTATCGCCGACGAGGCTTCGTCAACTGCGGCCCGTTTAAGGGTCGATTCCTGAGTGTAGTCGCCGCTGACAAAACGGATCGTCGCCTCGGGGAACCGCTCGATAAGCGGCGTGATCTCGGCATCGGGACGGGCGTTGACGAGCACAATGTCGGGGATTGCATGAGCGGGCGCCATGACGATACCAAGAATTATACGGTCAATATTGAAATTAAATCCGCAAATTATGACATGTCCGCTGAACTGTACCTTTTTCAAACCCATGCCCTCCCTGATTCGTGATGCTGTCAATATCGAGGCGATCGAACCGGTCAGGATACTGATAATTACCACCCCGAGAGAAACGAGCAGCACGGTGAGAATTTTCCCGGCAACCGTAACCGGAGTTATATCACCATATCCCACCGTTGCAATGGTTATTATCGTAAAATATATAACGTTCCATATCGAATCGAAACGCTCGTTCGACCGTACCTCAACATAACTGATAAGAATTACAAGCACCAATAAAATAAATATATATCCGAAAAGCCAGTTGAGGTGGCTGTAACGTGTTATCCAGCGCCATATCTTTTTTACTTGCACATGTTTTCCCGTTACCAGGTATCCGGTCTAATATTGGTTTCATGCATTGAAATATTCAGCATACATAGTATATTGTAAGTTTATTTTTGTCAAGAACAAAGGGAATATTAGCGAAGTTTTTTCAGTAATTTCTATCACGATCTATTCATAAGATTAGGGTAAACGAAGATTTTTTTAGTATTTGTTTTCTAAAGAGGGCAGTTAAAAAGTGTTTTCATGCAACCGATTATAAATAAAAGACTCCCCCTGCCTTTGGCATCCACCCTTTATAAGGGGGGAGATGGTACGGCTCACCAGGGAGAAACGACAACTCGCCGCACTGCGCAGCGTCGCAGCGGGAGCCGAAGAGAATCATGGAAAAGCAGAAATAATCCTCGCCGGTGCTGTCACGCTTCAGGCCGGAAGACTATCTCTGCGCGCAATAGTGAGACGCGGAAAAGCCTGCAAGCTTTCCCGTCGACCAGCACATCTGGAGATTGTATCCGCCGCAGTCGCCGTCGATATCGAGAACTTCTCCGGCAAAAAACAGCCCATCGTTCAGTTTTGACATCAGTGTATGGGGATCGACCCCGGAAAGCTCGACGCCACCTCTTGTCACGAGGGCTCCTTCGATCGGGGCGGTTGCCACGACAGTCAGGGGAAGCGCCTTGAGGGTCTGCCTCAGACGAATACGCTCCGTCTTCGTGACATGACTCGCCGGAACATCACCATCAAAGCGGAAATGTCTAACCATCACCGCTGCAAGTGAGGAAGGCATGAGTGAGTGCAATATCGTGGATAATTGTTTTTTAGGAGCGTTTTCAAGTTCGCGCAGAAGACGGGCGTCCAGTTTTTTTTCATCGAGCGCAGGTTTGAGATCGATAGCGAACTGTACCGGACCACCGTCCTTGTTGAGAATATCCGTCACAAACCGGCTCATTTCAAGAGTTATCGGCCCCCCGATACCTGAACCGGTAAAGAGCATTTCCCCAAACCTTTCAACGC